>CALWTR010000056.1 GCA_944384525.1 uncultured Clostridia bacterium | reverse complement strand
GAAGATGCTTTTCCATAATCTTTTTCCATTCATCATTGATAGGCTGCGTATAATCAAATTCTATCTGTTCCATAAGTCACGCCCTCTACTCATTTTGCTACCATTTTACCACAATTCCGAGAGCGTGTAAATAGGCAGTTTTCCGGGCGGATCTCCGACTTTATGGATATACGGGACGGGCGGTCATTTAGGTGTAGACTTATGGTAGTTCATCGATGGACAGCACCTTGAAAACAGAATGACCGTCCGAAAAAGGATACTCCGGCTGGGGAAGCACCGCAAGGAGCCGGACTTCGGGACATTTTGTCCCGAAGTTGCGGGGAGCGTGCCTCGTCGCCGCAAGCTGCGTATCATTCGCTTCCGCCAAATGGCGAAAGCTCACTCGCTCCGCTGCGGCTCCTCTCCCCACAAAGCCTGCTTTGTGGGGGCCCCATGTTGGGAACACTCCGCTATCAGCTCGCCCTTACTGAGGTCGCGCATAGCGACCGCCACGTTATCTTTGCGGTTTATCTGTATGTAATCACTCATGTGACGCCTCCTCCAGTATCCTGCGAGCTTCTCCTTTGCGGATGCGAGCCGCCGTATCCTTTACCGCATCGAAAAATCCCGGAAAGGCTGAAAGATCGCATCCCCATATCCGGCTGTCTGACATAAATTCAAAAAGACGCGAGTCGGAGCGGTCTTTGGAAAAATAGCTGATAAGTTCCGGGCTGTCAGACATGCGGATGTTTTTTTCTCCTATTGACGCAAAATATTCGCCGTCTTTTTCATATATCCCTCTATAAGTTTCGGCGAGAAAAGAGAATCCGGCGGTCAAGCGCTTGGGTATGCTGCCATGGCGGGCGCAGTGATCCGAAAAGGAGGGCAGGACCCGGGCGCGCCATTTCGAGATGCTGTTCGGCGCTATGGACGTCAGCTTGTGATCAAGGTAGGGGTTCATGAATCGCTCCAACACAGCGTCGGCAAAACCGCGGCTCGCTTCCGCATCCTCCGAGACAAACGGAAGTATTTCATAGTTGAGCGCCGCGGACACAAATCCGCGCACCGTTTCGTCCGCCATACAGTCGTAAACTGTATCGTGTCCGGCCCAGAGCCCGGCAAATACCATATTTGTATGGCTACCGTTTAGTATGCGTACCTTTCTTCTCTTGTAAAAGTCTATATCGCTTGTCAGCACTGCTTCCACGCTGTGCTTTCCGCTTTTTATGTATTTATCTATCCCGCCTTTGTTTTCAACAGCCCACAGGCCAAACGGCTCCGCGATCGTAACGAGCTTGTCATCTTCGCCTAAAATGATTTCGATATGCCGGATGTCCTCGTCTTTCTGCGGATATCCGGATACTATGCGGTCCACAAGGGTATTACAGTAAAAATTAAAAGTTTTGTTCCACTTAACAAATACATCGGGGAGCTCCCATATACTCGCATATTTGTCGACGCAGTCTTTCAGCACGTCGGCGTTGTTTTCTATCAGTTCGGCGGGGAGCATATAGACTCCGCTCTCCTCGCTTCCGCCGAGGCGCACGAACCGCTCATACAGGAATCTTGTCAGCTTTGCCGGGTATGTCATCGTTTCAAATACGTCAAATCTGTCGTTCGGATCGAAGCAGATACCGGCCTCAGTCGTGTTCGATATTATTATCTTCAATTCACGGTCTTCGGCATAGCTGTAATATTTGTCAGGGTCCGAAAACGGGGAGACGGCGTCTTCAACGCAACGGATATTCCGGACCCTTTCGCAGGGATGACCGTTCTCCATGCCGCGGAGTACGATATTATATATACATTTCTGATCTGTAAAGCGCTTTACGCTTCCCGGGCGTGGCTTTATCATGACTACGGAATATTCTCCGAGTCCCTCGGCGTTCAGCGAGTCAAAATAATCCTCGGCAAAGGCTCTCAAAAAATTGCCCTCTCCGTACTGCAATATTTTTATCATGCTCATCAATCCTGCTTTCAAAATCCTGCCGTTTTCCGAACGGGCGCGTCTTGCATATTAAAGTATATCATCAAACAATGGATTTTTCAATCGGGAACAAGGTCGTATTTACAAACAGATATACGCTTGAAAGATACGGGCGTCACATCCTTGCCGAAAATGTCCATATCGATTTAAAATCGGATCCTCGAGTTATGGAAAGCAGAGAGGCGCAGGCTCAATTGCCTGCGCCCCGTCTGTCACTCTCCGAGATATATGCGTCTTACCTCGCGCAGACTTTCCTCGGGCGGCAGGAGCGGCTTGTATTCAAGACCGCACGCTCCGGTATATCCTGATTTGTCTACTGCGGCGAAGATGACTTTGTAATCGTTTTCTCCGTACTGCAACTCATGTCTGCCGGGGTGACCCGCGCTGTGCAGGTGAGCTATGCAGTCAAGATTATTGGTTATGTTCGGAATTATGTTGCCCTCCATCACTTGCTGGTGATATATGTCGTAAACTACTTTTACAAGCGGATGAGAGACCTCTCTTATTATCTCAAACGCCTCTGCTGACGACCATAGGTAATATCCCTTATGGTTGACTATCGTGTTGAGAGGCTCTATCATTATGCATACGCCGCTGTCTTCAAGGATCGGTATTGCGAGTCTGAGCGCCGCAACGATCGATTCGTGCTGTACTCTGCGGTCGGCGCCGGTGTCCTGTCCGACCTGAGTTATAAGACGGCCGACTCCCATATATTTTGCCGCGGCACAGCTTTCCCTGAGACCATCGAGCCAGAGCTGTCTGTGCTCGGGAGAGGTCATACGGAATTCCGTAGTGCACATGCTCAAAAGCTCCACGCCGTATTCGCTGCATGCGTTTTTCACGGCGTCCTTATCGAGGTTCTTCCATTGATTGTTTCTGCGGCATCAAAGCCGAGGGCAGATATTTTTCTTATCGCTTCCGGAAATTCGTCATTTCCGAAAAAGCAGGGTACAGGAACACAGAGTCTCATATTTAATTCTCCTTATTCTGTTATCTGTATTTTTATCGTTTTCTTATCAAAAATATATGACTTTTCCGCTCTCCATCGATTCATTTGCGGCAAAGGCAAGCTCGAGCGATTTGACCGCATCGCAGTAATCGGAACGTATCAGCGAGGCATCGCCCGTCATGACAGCATCGACAAATGCGCGATCAAGCAGATACGTCTGGTCTACGCCGCGCTTTATATCGCGGGTCTCGGTCGCGGTAGTTATTATAAGGTTATTCCTGAGCCGATAGTCAAGTATCATATCGTCAAGGGTTATGTAAAGGCCGCATCTCGGACGAACGTCTTTCGAATAGCACCCGCTCACGAGCGTTGCTGTCACATTGTTTTGAAATCTGATCACAGCGGTCGAGTGGTCGTCTGTATCATATTCCGCCGAGGCGTCTCTGCCCGGCACTATCATGCCTCGCGATGCTGTCGCGTATATCGACAGAGCCTCGCCGTAAAGGTATCTTAGCCCGTCGAGCAGATGTATGTTCTGCTCAAGCAACTGCCCGCCGCAGGTAGATTTCTTTTGCCACCACCATACGCCGGGAATGCCTCCGACCCACGCGCCGTAGACGAGTCCGCCCGCGCGGTGTTTCGGAAGTTCTGCTTTTATGATCTCCATCAGGTCGAGATATCTGTCCTGAAATCCGACCGACGTTATAAGTCCTTTTTCCTTCACCGCTGCGGCGATCCTCTGCGCCTGCGCACGGTCGAGCGTCATAGGTTTTTCTGTGAGGAAGGGGAGGCCGAGTTCTATTGCGCGCTCCTCGATATCCGTATGCGCCGTGGGCTCCACGGCTATTACGAGCGCGTCTATCCCTCTCGCCGCTTCCGAGTTGAAAAGCTCGGTATGATCCTTGAAAACGCTGGAACAGCCAAAGCGTTTTGCCGCGCCGTTCCGCCTCTCTTCGATCGGATCTGCTACCGCGACGACCTCAACGTCGCTCATCTTCTCAAAGGAATTCATATGCGCTCCGGCGCGTCCTCCGCAGCCGATAAGTCCGAGTTTCAGTTTCTTCATTCTCCTTACTCCTTTTTATATTTATTCGTCCGCGTATTTACTTTTGAGTCTGACTATACTATAATTATATTGTCAGCGGCGCAGCTATGTCAATATAATAAAATTGTATTTGATATAAGGATATTGTAATATGTTCAGCGAAATACATACCGAACTCTACCCCCTCTTACCGTTTCTGGTATTTTCGGTGGGGGAAAATGCGACTCAGCCCGGGACTGTCCGTCCTTTCGGGTTCAATTTTCATGAATTCATATGGGTAAAGAACGGGGAATGCGATTTTTCAGTTTATGACGATACTTTCCGCCTTAGGGAGGGTGAGGGGGTATTCATGAGGAAAAAGACGCCGCACCGCTATTCCGGGGAAAATCTGCATACATCATGGTTCACGTTTCTCGGCGGTGATGGCGTGCTTGATATGTTCGGGGTTGACAAGTATTTTCGTTTCAATGTTCCGGACTCCTTGCCGGACGCCTCAGACTCACTTTTTAAGCTGTGTATGGGAAACAGCACTGCCGTGACACGGTCTGCGGCCGGATATTCATTCTTTGTGGATCTGATGAACACATTGTTCACAAATGATGAGAGCGCAGAGGTCAAGGTGAGGAATTTTCTCGAAAGCAATTACTATCTCCCTCTCTCTCTTGACGAGATAGCCGAGAGCGTCGGGATGGACAAATTCGCGCTTTGCAGATATTACAAGAAAAACTGCAGTACCAGCGTAATGGAACAGCTGCGCAAAATCAGAATTGCAAAAGCCAAGAAATTTCTGCGCTATACCCTGGACAGCATCGAGGATATAGGCGCCATGTGCGGATACGAAAGCCCGAGTTATTTTACAAAGATCTTCAAGGAGAGTACCGGCAGAACTCCGAGCGAATACCGTTCGGAGCACAGCATGTGATTTTACGGATATAAAAAAACGGTGCGCCGGCAATAAACTGCCGGCGCACCGCTTTTTATCCGTCATGTGCGAGACTCAGATCTGTTCTATTTTTATAAGGCTAGTATTTCCGCTGACTCCGTTCGTGAGTCCTCCGGTTATGATTATTTTGTCTCCGCGGCTGAGCGACAGAGTCCTCTGCGCTATTTTGGACGCTGTGTAGAACAGGACGTCTACCGAATTTACCTCCTCGCTCATCACCGGGATCACTCCCCACGAAAGGGAGAGCTTTCTCCAGTTCTCCTCGTTCGTTGTCATACCTATTATATCTACCGATGGGCGGAAACGGGAGACCATCCTTGCGGTGAGCCCTGAGCGGGAGCAGGCTACTATAGCCTTTGCTTTTATATCGATAGCCATGCCTACGGTGGCGTGAGATATAGCGTCCGATATGCTTTTTATCTCGAAGTCTTCATTCTTGTATTTCTGATCGTAGCATATGTTTTTCTCTGCTTCCTCGGCTATCTTTGACATAGTCTGCACCGTGAGCACCGGATGCTCTCCGACCGCAGTCTCTCCCGACAGCATTATAGCGCTGGTCCCGTCGTATACCGCATTGGCAACGTCGGATATCTCTGCTCTTGTCGGGCGGGGATTGTGTATCATGGATTCCAGCATTTCAGTCGCTGTTATCACACGCTTGCCAAGGAGGCGGCATTTTGTTATAAGAGATTTCTGTATATACGGCAGCTCCTCAAACGGGATCTCGACGCCCATATCGCCTCTGCCTATCATTATGCCGGAGCACTCCTTGCAGATCTCCTCGATATTGTCTACGCCGGAGCGGTTCTCTATCTTTGCGATTATATCGGCCTTGCCGCCGAGGGACGCCACGTATTCGTTGACCGCCATGAGGTCACGCCGCGTGGAGACGAAAGAGCAGGCGATGAAATCAACGCCGTTTTCTATGCCGAAGGCGATATCCGCTTTGTCCTGCTCGCTGAGGTATTCCTGCTTCATGACTTTGTTCGGAAAGCTCATGCTCTTACGGTTGGACAGCTCTCCGCCGGATATGACACGGCAGACTACGTCCGTATCGGTGGTGCTCTCCGCCTCCAGTATGACAAGCCCGTTGTTTATAAGGATGCGATCGCCGGCGTTTATGTCGTTGACGAGCCCTTTATAATTTACCGAGACGCATTTTTCATCCCCCTCGATCTCGCGTGAGGTAAGGCGGAATTCATCTCCCTCATGCAGCTCGATCTTTCCGCCGGCAAATGTGCCTATGCGGTATTCCGGTCCCTTGGTATCGAGCATTATTGCTATTGGCAGTCCGAGCTCTGAGCGGACCTTTTTTATCATTTTGATCTTTTCAAGATGCTCCTCGTGAGTACCGTGCGAAAAATTGAGGCGTGCGACGTTCATCCCCGCAAGACACATCGCGGAAAAAATTTTTTCGTCGGCGCATGCCGGACCTACCGTGCAGACTATTTTGGTTTTCCTCATCGGAGCACCTCCTCTTTTAGGGAAGCTGAGATACGCGGTATCGCGTTCCGTTTATCCCCGTTAATTTATTATCACAAATAATTATATCATTTCAGCTCGTTATTTTCAAGGATAAAAAGCGGAAAACGGCTTTTTTGTAATTCTTAGACATCGATGTGCATCAAAAAAGCTCTTGCGCTGTCAAAAATGCGTAGCTATTGACAAAAACGGGAAACAATGCTATAATTTTTACATCATTAAATATATGGCGCGATGCCGAAAGATGTTCGCTCCATCCGCGGAGGTGCTTGTATGAAAAGAGACGGATATATCTCTTGGGATCAGTATTTCATGGGCGTGGCTCTGCTTGCTGCAATGCGCTCAAAGGATCCGAATACCCAGGTCGGCGCCTGCATCGTCGGGGAGGACAACCGGATACTGTCCACAGGATACAACGGTTTCCCGTACGGGTGTTCCGATGACGAGTTCCCGTGGGAAAGGGAGGGGGACACCTGCGATACAAAATATCCTTATGTCGTACACGCGGAGCTGAACGCCATATTGAATGCCCGCGGAAAGTCGCTTGCGGGAGCGCGCATATACGTATGTCTTTTCCCGTGCAACGAATGCGCAAAGGCGATCATACAGAGCGGCATAACCGAAATAATATATATTTCCGACAAATACGCCGATACACCCCTTGTCATGGCATCAAAACGGATGCTCACTACTGCCGGAGTGAAATTTACTAAAATGGATCCGGAGATCAAAAAAATAGTGCTTGATTTCGGGGCTGAAGGCCGCTGATCCATATATATAAAAACGCGGGCGGATATGTTTATTATCCGTCCGCGTTTTTTGTTTTATCTAGATAAAAAACTGCTTAAATGACAATTATTGTTTATATTTTGAGTGAAAAATAAATTTGTGTTAAAATCATAATAAAAACAGCAAAAGTCAAAAATATAAATTGAGTGAGAACATAACGGAGTGAAAATATATGAGAATATAAATCTTATATAAGTCCGAAATGGATCAGCGCTTTTGCAAATCCGTCATTGTTTATATCGTCGGTCACATAGTCCGCGGCGGCGAGCACAGACGGGGAGGAATTTCCCATTGCTATCCCGATCGGGGCATATTTTATCATTTTGCGGTCATTGTCGCCGTCACCGACGGCTATGACGTCGCTGAGATCGGCTCCGCAATAGCGTATGTATTTCTCGATGGCCGTCGCTTTGTTTATGTTTGACAGAGTTATCTCTCCGCTGGTCTTTCGATATCTTCCGAAGCTGTATTCATCTATGTTGAATTCCGGGCCGATCAGTGCGGCCATTTCTTCGTTGCTGATGTCGGCATCATAGTAGACTATCTTCTCCGCGTCGGTCGATTCCTCAGGGCGGTCTTTTATGATCATATCGCCGAATATCTCGCGCGCTTTTTCCGGGGCCATGCCGGATTTGCGGAAAACCTCGGCTATCCCGTTGACGCAGTACTGCTCAGATACGCTCCCGTCCTCGGAAAGCATTGCATATGCGATCCCTCTTTTGCGCAGCAGGGAAACTATAAAGTTCTTTGCCGCATCCGGGAAGCATTCGCGCGAGAACACTTTTCCGTGCTTTTCAAGAACTGATCCCGAACTGGTTATCATCCCGTCTATCGCTTTTGAATTTCTGAGAAAAGGGTATACCTGTTTTCTGGCTCTGCCGGTGCACACGATGATCTTATGTCCGTTTGCGTTTGCGGCATTTATTGCGTCCGCAGTGGAATCCGGCATTTTCCCCTCAAAGTTGACAAGTGTTCCGTCCACGTCTGCAAATATATATTTACTTTTCATTGACATATCTCCTGAATTCTTCCTCGTTGAGCACGGCTTTGCCTTTTTCAGATGTATAGCCGGGAGCCTCTGTGACATATATGCGGGAGAGCACTTTGGGATCGTCCGAGTTGCAGAGATAGACTGCGGAATATTCCTCAGGCGTAAGCGTGCATCGGCAGGTCAGTATCTCCATCGGCACGCCAAAGAAAGAGATGAGTATACCGCTTTCCGAGAACCCGTTGCGCAGGTAAAAATTTTTTCGTCTGAGGCGCTGTTCGTTGTTTTTTGCTTCCGGGTCGGGAAGTTCGATCTCGAGAAATATACGCGAGGCAGAGTATTTCAAGCAGAGCAAATGAAGAGCTTCCGAGCCTATGCCTCCGCCGCGGCGGGCGTTGTCTATCGCAAAAAATGCGGGGAGGATCAGATCTCTGTGTTTCATTATGAGAAAAAATCCGGCAAAAATATCTGAATCATC
>CALWTR010000055.1 GCA_944384525.1 uncultured Clostridia bacterium | reverse complement strand
CGTAGGCCTTGTGCGCTATCTTGGGCGCCATGTCCGCATTTTGCTAGACGAGGAGTATAGTTGTTCCGGATTTGTGATGCTACTCTATTATGTCGAATATCTGTCCGACAAGTATGGGCGCAAGACCCATCGATGGCTCATCCATCATAAGAAGCTTGGGTTTGCTCATCAGAGCGCGCCCGATTGCGAGCATCTGCTGTTCGCCACCGGAAAGTGTACCTGCCGTCTGATTTATCCTGTGCTTGAGTCTCGGAAAACGGTTAAATACATCCTCGAGCCCTTCTTTGAGATATTCCGGGTGTATGTAGGCTCCCATCTCCAGATTTTCAAGGACCGACATCTGCAGGAATATCCGGCGTCCTTCAGGGACGTGAGCTATACCTTTGGAGATCAGTTTGTACGACTCTGTCTGCGCGATAGATTCATTCATGAACCGGATATCGCCGGTCTTGGAGCGGAGCATGCCGGAGATCGTCTTCAGAGTTGTTGTTTTCCCGGCTCCGTTTGCGCCGATCAGCGCGACTATCTCTCCGTCGTTGACTTCAAAGGAGATATCTTTGAGCGCGTGTATTTTGCCGTAGTATACGTTTATGTTATCTACCTTAAGCATTTTTACCTCTTCTTTCCGAGATAAGCCTCGATGACCTTCGGGTCGTTGCGGATATCGTCCGGAGTGCCCTTGGCGATGACTTTCCCGTGGTCGAGAACGCAGATTCCCTCGCATATGTTCATGACCAGATTCATATCGTGCTCTATCAGCATGATAGCTATGTTGTATGTATCCCTGATCCTGAGTATGTTTTCCATCAGCTCGTGCGTCTCAGAGGGGTTCATGCCGGCGGCCGGCTCGTCGAGCAGCAGTATTTTCGGATTGGTGGCAAGCGCACGGACTATCTCGAGACGTCTCTGAGCACCGTACGGAAGACTGCCGGCATTTGCGCTTGCTAGATCTTGCATGTTGAAGAATGAGAGCAGATCGATCGCCATCTCGCGGGCCTCTTTCTCAGCCTTTGAGAATCCGAATAAATGAGTTATAGAGGAGAGGAGGGATTCTCCCGGCATCCTGTTGTGAAGTCCGACCATTACGTTTTCAATGACGGACATATTCGAAAACAGTCTTATGTTCTGAAATGTACGCGCAATACCCATTTTGTTGACTTGCGCGACAGTTTTTCCGGCAGTGCTGTATCCGTCGAGCATGATATTGCCTCTTGTCGGCTGATATACATTGGTCAGCAGATTGAAAACCGTTGTCTTGCCGGCTCCGTTCGGCCCTATCAGTCCGGATATCTCGGTGCGTCCGACGAGTATTGAAAAATCGTCGACCGCATTGAGCCCGCCGAAGTCGATACCGAGGTGTACTGTTTCAAGCACCGGCGGCTTGTCGAGATCGCGCTCCGTGACGAACGAATTTGAGGGGTAGGGGACGAGCTTTGGCTTTTTGTTCGGGCTTTTATTCATGTGTCTCGCCTCCGTTCTCCGCTGTTTTTCTCTTCATCACTTTATTTTTAATTGATAAATATGCATTCTTGATACTGAGCTTGGCTCTGAGACCCGCGAGGCCGGGTGCGGAGTTTATTAGCATGAGCAATATAAGGAGTATGGAGTAGGCGAGCATTCTGTAATCGCTGAACTCTCTGAGCAGCTCCGGAAGGACCCTCAGTACTATCGCGGCGATTATAGAGCCGCGTATACTGCCCATACCGCCGAGAACGACGATGACGAGTATCTCTATCGACATATTGTAGTCGAAGGTGGATGGCTTGAATATCGTATAGTTGTGCCCGTAGAGCACTCCGGCGATCCCGGCAAAAAAGGCTGAGATCACGAACGTCAGGATCTTGTGGTATGTTATATTGATACCGCACGCCTCAGCGGCTATCCTGTTGTCGCGCATTGCGGTTATCGCGCGGCCGTATTTTGAATTGACAAGGTTGGAGATTATTGCTACGGTTATAACCACCAGTATGAACGCTACGATAAAAGTGGAGTCCTGCGGCGCATTCTTGAGCCCCGCCGAACCGAACAGTCCCTGTTCGACGACCTTTTCTGCGCCGGAGCTTGTTGTGGTGGTCTTTGAAAGATCCACTGTTATATTGGTCGCGACAGTCTTTATTATCTCTCCGAATGCTAGCGTGACTATCGCGAGATAGTCGCCGCGCAGACGGAGTACAGGAAGACCTATTATCAGTCCGAAAATACCGGCGGAAACGCCTCCTATTATCAGTGCGAGAGGGAAGCGCACCCATACCGAGGTTATAGTATCCTGTACGGCTATCGAGAACAGAGTGCTCGTGTATGCGCCTATAGCCAGAAAGCCTGCGTGTCCGAGCGCGAGCTCTCCGAGAAACCCGACCGTCAGATTGAGCGAGACTGCAAGGATTATATAACAGCAGACCGGAACGAGCAGGCTTGTAAGCTGTCTTGTCAGCAGTCCGAGCGAATCGGAGACCAGCACCGCGACAAAGATCACAGCGAGCATTGCGTATGTCCAGAGATCCTTGCGCGTGACGACTCCTGAGGATGTGATCTTATTCATGCAGTTGTTGTATATATTTTTGAATTTAGCCATAGTTCACACCTTCTCGTTTATCTTCTTGCCGAGCAGTCCGGTGGGCTTAAAGGTAAGTACGAGTATCAGCATTCCGAAGACTACCGCGTTTGCAAGGCTAGTTGATATGTATTGCTCAGCCATTTTTTCTATTATTCCGAGTATGATGCCGCCCAGCATCGCGCCCGGGATCGATCCTATACCGCCGAACACTGCGGCGACGAACGCTTTTATTCCGGGCATCGAGCCTAGCGTGTGGTTGAAGCTTATGACCGTTCCTCCGTAGAAAAGTCCAGCGACTGCGGCAAGTGCTGAGCCGATAGCAAAGGTGACGGTTATAGTGCGGTTCGCGCTTATTCCCATGAGTTCTGCCGTCTCTTTGTCCTCCGAGACTGCTCTCATGGCTTTGCCCATCTTGGTCTTGTTGATGAAGAGGGTGAGCGCGACCATTATTACAGCGGTTACAATAAATGTAAAAATCGTGTTTCCGTTTATGATAATGGCGTTGTCTCCCGAGCCTATTTTAAGGCTGATGTCGGGAAGAATATTTGTAGGGAAGACGAACGTCGTTTTATTCGATAGTTTGTTTATCAGCAGAACTATATTCTGTAAAAAATAGCTGACGCCTATCGCCGTTATAAGGACCGCGAGCGGCGGCGCCTTTCTGAGCGGACGGTAAGCCAGAAATTCTATCGTGATCCCGAGGATCGTGCAGAGCACTATGGCGATAAGTATCGCCAGTATGGCGGGAAGCTTGAGAGAGGTTATACAGGTAAATATCGAAAAAGCGCCTATCATTATGATGTCGCCGTGTGCGAAGTTGAGCATTTTCGCAATTCCGTAAACCATCGTATAACCGAGCGCGATAAGAGCGTATATGCTCCCGAGGCTCAGGCCGTTTACAAGTGTGGCGAGAAAAGTCATTTTTTTATCCTCTTTATTTAGGAAATGAAAAAGCCGTACCCTCAGATATAAATATCATAGGGCCGCAGTAGTAAGTCCGGTTGGTTTTTTCAGCGGCTCTCAGTCTCTATTTATCAAGACCGAGCTCCGGACACTTTATTTAAAAAAATCTACCCGCCGCGCACGCAAAAGAACGCGGCGGGTAAGCGGTTTGCCGTGCCGTTCGGCTCGGCTGAAGATGCTTAAGATTATTCGCTGAGTATGTGGTACTGACCGTTCTGGATGGTAACGACTATAGGATCCTTGTTCGGCTCGCCGGTCTCAAGGTCCCAGGTCATCTTTCCGGTCTCACCGTCAAGGGTTATCTCGCCCATAGCGGCGACGATCTTAGCATTGAAGTCTTTGTCAGTGACCTTGACGTTTGCCTTCTCAACGGCTGCCTTTATAGCGTAGATAGCGTCATATGCGTCAGCCGCGAACTGGTCAGGGGTGGAGTTGTACTTCGCCTTGTAGTTCTTTACAAAGTCGCTGTTCTCGTCCGCAACGAACGGAGTAAGTATATTGACGTTTTCAAGCAGAGATGTATCGACATTGTCTATGCCGAGTATTCCGTCAAAACCGTCGCATCCGAAGTATTTGATCCCCTGAAGAGTAGAGGAAGCCTGGGATATGATCGCATATGCCTCAGAGTAATAGAGCGGCATAAAGAGGAGCTCTGCTCCGGAGCTGTTGATGTTTGCGATCTGAGTTGCGAAGGTCGCGGATCCGGCAGTGGAGTCAAAGCTGGTCTCCGCAACTATCTCGAACTTGTTGTCCGCTTGAGCCTGTGCTTTGAAGGAAGTCATAAGACCCTTGGAGTAGTCGCTCGAGGTGTCATATATGATAGCGACCTTCTTTATATCGGTCATGTGATCCCCGATGTACTTAGCCGCAGCCTGACCTTGTGCATTGTCATTGAAGCAGATACGGAACGCATTCGGTGCGTCTATTGAGGTCATGCTGGAAGCGGAGGGAGTTACGAGAAGTATACCGTCCTCTTTTACAGGGGCAAGTATCGCCTGGTTGGAGCCGCTGGTTGTGGCGCCTATGGTCACCTGCATGCCGTTGTCCATGAGCGAGTTGTAAGCGCTGAGCGCGTCTGCCTCGAGCGCCTTATCATCTTCGAACATGAAACGGATCTGCATACCGTTTATACCGCCGTTTGCGTTGATCTCTTCAACTGCAAGGGTAGCGCCCTGCTTGACAGAGATACCGTAACTTGCTGCAGTACCGGTGAGCGGTCCGACACCTCCTATGACTATGACGTTTTCGTCTTCGTTTCCGCCGCAGGAGGAAAGTGCTGCGCATGCGCCGAAAAGCATTACGAGCGCGAGCGCAAAGGAAAGAAATTTTTTCATTGTTTTGTCTCCTTAAAAAAATTATATATGACCGCAGACAGACTGCGGACCGTATAAACATATTCAACTATCCAGCGGGACAAGCTATCGGAAAAAACTCAAAGAGCAGGCCCCGGCTGACCGGCGCCTGCTCTTTGGATCTGCAGTTACGTTCCGCTCATAAAACGGCGTGCGCAAGCGTCCTCATGCTCGCATGAGGCGGATGTATTGCCGTTAGTAAGCGTTACACTGTGCATATGTCCTCTCTCGTCTTCCGCACTGTTTGAGTTGTTGCGAAAAAAGCTTTCAAATATTAATAAATTGTTATATAATATTCTACCTTAAATATACCTGCTTTTTCAAGTGGCAAAAAGCACAAAAAAACCAATGCCGACATAAGAATAAAAGCCGATTTAAACAAATCTGTTGAAAGTTGCTCCGGCACGGTTCAGAAACCGATTCGGCACAGGCTTAAAGCAAAAAGTTAAATATGATAAGGTCCCGGATGAGCGGTAATTCCGTTTAAATATGTTTTTTCAAGCGTGAGCAGATATCTTTTTCTTCCGAGACCGGCGGAAAAACCGCCCTCGCCTTTTGCTCCTATGACTCTGTGGCAGGGGATCATGATCAGTATCGGGTTTTTGCCAAGCGCCTGACCGACCGCCCTTGCCATGCGTTTGCTCCCGCACAATATTTCAGACAGAGCACCGTATGAGACCGTATCTCCGTAAGGTATACCGCACAGCACATCGTAAACTCTCTTTTCAAACGATGTCACGTCCGGATATACCGGGACGTCAAAACAGCGGCGGGTGCCGGAAAAGTATTCAGCGAGTTCTCGCTCTGCGCGTATCAGCAATTCATCCGGGAGATCCGGTCGCACCGGCATGTCGGACGTAATGCGCAGTTCTTTGATAAAGGAGCCGTCAGACACGATCTTTATTCGGCCTATCGGCGTTTCTATGATTGAAGACCGCGTTTTTAAGTTCTCCGCCATGGTTACGTCTACCTCCCGGAAGTTTTTTTGCCTGTATGACAGTTATATTATAGCGTGAAAAAACGGTCAAATCAATACCTGCAACGGCGCCGCGTATATTTCTGTATCGAAATTGAAATTGACAAAGGCGTTATATTCTGCTAAAATAAATTCGTTGCCCGTCGTTTCGCCGCGGCGCCGCGATATATTTTGCTTTCATACGGAGGTGGACGGCTTGCGTATAGATAAATTCATATCCTGCACCGGTACTGCTTCAAGGCGCGAGGCGGCGGCGCTCGCCAAAAAGGGCGGGGTCACTGTTAACGGAGAGACCGTCAGAGACCTTTCCCGGCATATAGATCCCGAGACGGATCGGGTAGTGTACGGCGGCGAGACGATAGTCTATCGAAAATATACATACGTCATGCTGAATAAGCCCGAGGGGTACGTTAGTGCTACGGACGACCGCTCTGCACCGTTTGTCATGGAACTGCTCCCTCCTGAATTTTCAAAGGCGGGAATGTTCCCGTGCGGGCGGCTCGATAAGGATACCGTCGGGCTCATGATAATAACTAACGACGGTCCGCTGGCACATATGCTGCTGCACCCTAAGCGCCACGTCAGTAAGACCTATCGGTTTTCCTGCGAGTCTGCTCTTATACCGGAGGCGGAGCGAAAGTTTGAGGCGGGTATCGATCTCGGTGATTTCGTATCAGCAGGCGCGCGCCTTGTATGCGGGGAGAACAGGATGGGCGGAGAGGTCACTATAAGCGAGGGAAAGTACCATCAGATAAAGAGGATGTTTACCGCGCTTGGGAACAGGATAACATATCTTGAACGTATTTCGTTCGGCGGAGTTGATCTTGACCCGGGACTTGCAAGAGGAGAATGGCGCTTGTGTACGGACGATGAGATCGCAACTCTTAAAGCTAATTTTGAGGCAAAATGACAATATTTGTATTCATTATACACAGAAAGGCATAGACATGGATATTTTAAAGACCCTGTCCGAGGAGCTCGGACTGAAGCTGGAACAAGTTGAAAAGACGGTGGCTCTCATCGATGAGGGGAACACGATACCCTTTATCGCGAGGTACAGAAAAGAGGTCACGGGCAGCCTTGACGATACGACTCTACGCGAGCTAAACGACAGGCTGGAGTATCTCAGACGACTGGATGAAAGACGCGCGGAGATATCCGGGCTCATAGAGGCTCAGGAAAAGCTGACTCCGGAGATAACCTTTGCGCTTGACAACGCGAAGACTCTCGTCGAGCTTGAGGATATATACCGTCCGTTCAGACCAAAGAGAACGACAAGGGCGTCGATCGCGCGGGCAAAAGGCCTCGAGCCTCTCGCTCAGTATATAATGGAACAGCGCGACGTTTATGACGAGGAGATAGCCAAGTATGCGGAGCGCTTTATAAGTGACGAAGAGGGCAAAGAGGTCCCGGACGCATCTGCGGCCCTTCAGGGAGCGTCTGATATCATAGCAGAAGATATTTCCAATGATGCTGAGATAAGAAAGGCGCTCAGGGAATTCACGTTCAGATACGGCTCCCTGTCTACAAAGCAGAATAAGGACGAGGATTCAGTATATGCAAATTACTATGATTTTTCCGAACCGATACCCAAGCTCAGAGGCCACAGGATACTCGCAATAAACAGGGGCGAAAAAGAGGAATTCCTCAAGGTCGCGGTCGAGTTGTCTGAGGAGGACGCGCTTGCGGAACTTGCCTCAAGAGTGATAAAGAACAAAAAGAGTCCCGCCGTAAATTATCTCAATGAGACTATGAGGGACGCATACGAGCGCCTCATATTCCCCGCGATAGAGAGGGAGGTAAGGAACGAGCTGTTCGACAACGCATGCGAGGGTGCAATAAAAGTGTTCTCGGAAAACCTTAAAAATCTTCTTATGGCCGCGCCTTTAAAGGGCAAGACGGTGCTTGGGTATGACCCCGGGTACAGGACGGGATGTAAGCTCGCGGTCGTGGACAAGACGGGAAAGGTGCTCGACACAGCGGTTATATATCCGACCAAGCCGAGGGAGGAGACGGAAAAGAGCCGCAATATAGTTTTAAAGCTCATAGATAAGTATAATATAGATGTCATATCCATAGGCAACGGCACCGCATCCCGAGAGAGCGAGAGATTTATTGCGGATACTATAAAGGAATGCCGCGGCAGAAACGTAAAATATACGATAGTGTCCGAGGCGGGCGCGTCTGTATATTCTGCGTCGAAGCTGGGGGCAGAGGAATTCCCGGATTTTGACGTTACGGAGCGCAGCGCGGTCTCGATAGCCCGCCGCCTTCAGGACCCGCTTGCTGAGCTTGTCAAGATAGAGCCCAAGGCTATAGGCGTTGGCCAGTACCAGCACGATATGAAGCAGGCAAGACTCGAGGAGGCGCTCGGGGGAGTAGTAGAGGGATGCGTCAACAGTGTAGGCGTCGATATAAACACAGCGTCATACTCTCTCCTGTCGTACGTGTCCGGTATAAATTCAGCGACGGCGAAAAACATAGTCGCATACAGAGAGAAAAACGGAGAGTTCAAGAACCGCACTCAGATCCTCGACGTGCCTAAAATAGGTGCAAAGGCGTATACTCAGTGTGCGGGATTCCTGCGGGTGAGCAATTCAAGGGAGATATTCGACAATACAGGGGTGCACCCGGAGTCATATGACACGGCACGCGCTCTGCTCGGAAAATTCGGTTACACGGACGAGGACGTCCGCGGTGGAAAACTTCAGCTTTTGAGGTATAACGCCGAGAAGTACGGGCTCAAAAAGCTCGCCGCCGAGCTCGGATGCGGAGAGCCTACCCTCGCCGATATAATCTCAGAGCTTGAGAAGCCCGGGCGCGATATACGTGACGACGCACCAGAGATAGTGCTCTCTACCGACGTTTTGGAGATAACCGACCTAAAGCCGGACATGCTCCTGAAGGGAACCGTGAGAAATGTGACAGATTTCGGATGCTTCGTCGATATAGGAGTGCACTATGACGGACTGCTCCATATCTCGGAGATGAGCGACAAGTTCGTAAAGCATCCGTCCGATATACTTTCGGTCGGCGACGTCATAGATGTCAGAATAAAGTCTGTCGACGTAGATAAGCACCGCATATCGCTCTCCCGTAAGGGACTCGCGTAAGGCGGCCAGCCACACATTGTTCTAATAAATTAGAATACAGCAGAGTGCTGTATGCAATATGTTCATTTTCAGCAAATATTTTTGTGCATGTCTCACTAATTTTTTTCTGAAAAAACGTGTTTATGACGATGGAAAAGCGGCTCGGATTTTGTTATAATTATTTCAACATTAAAGTTGCGGCATATTGAAGCAAAACAAATTTTACGGAGGAATTGAAATGGCAGGCCTTTCACTGAAACACATTTACAAAAAATATCCCGGAGGAGTCACCGCTGTCTCCGATTTTTGCCTTGAGATCAAGGACAAGGAGTTCCTTATCCTGGTCGGTCCTTCCGGATGCGGAAAGTCGACGACGCTGAGAATGATTGCAGGTCTTGAGGAGATAACCGAGGGCGAACTTTACATAGGTGACCTCTGCGTTAACGATATAGCTCCTAAGGACAGAGATATCGCGATGGTGTTCCAGAACTACGCGCTGTATCCTCATATGACGGTATTTGACAATATGGCATTCGGACTCAAGCTCCGCAAGACTCCTAAGGAAGAGATCAAGAGGCGCGTTGAGGAGGCTGCTAAGATACTCGATATATCCCACCTTCTTGAGAGACGTCCGAAGGCGCTTTCCGGAGGACAGAAGCAGCGTGTCGCGCTCGGCCGTGCGATAGTCCGTAAGCCTAAGGTGTTCCTGCTCGACGAGCCGCTTTCCAACCTGGACGCAAAGCTCCGTGCGAGCATGAGAACCGAGCTCACCAAGCTTCATAAGAAAGTAGAGACAACGTTCATATACGTTACGCATGACCAGACGGAGGCTATGACGATGGCTACCCGTATAGTTGTCATGAAGGACGGTCTCATCCAGCAGGTCGATACTCCTCAGAACCTCTATGATTATCCGACAAACCTGTTCGTTGCAGGATTTATAGGAACTCCTCAGATGAACTTTATAACGAGCAAGCTTGTGAAGAAGGGCGAGGACGTGTATGTAGAGTTCGGCTCCAATTCCGTAAAGCTCCCCGCAGACAAAGCGAACAACCCTGCTCTTAAGGAGTATATAGGCCAGGAGGTCATAGTGGGCATCCGTCCCGAGTCCATTCATGACGAGCCTATGTATATCGCTAACATGAGCGATAGCACGATAGACGTTGACGTCGATGTTACCGAGCTTATGGGTGCAGAGATATACCTCTATCTCGCATTTGACGGTATGGAGGATGCTACCAATAACAAGAACATAATAGCAAGAGTCTCTTCCCGTTCCCAGGCGCGCAGCGGCGACAAGATCAAGGTCGCGCTCGACGCATCCAGGATACATATATTCGACAAAGACACGGAGAAGTGCATAATACACTGATATATGTTACAGACGGCGCCGCGGTCAAAATACCGCGGCGCTTTCTTTGTTAAACAGTCGATCCTGATGTTTCCTGGCCTGTTTGACAACTAAAATTTGCAAAACACCGGCAAAACGCTTGATAAGTGGCTTGTCGTACCCGCGAAAAAGAGGGAAATCGTTGGTAAAAAAGTTAAAATAAATACGGAATATATTCAAAAAGTTATTGACTATTAATTTTTTTAATGATATAATTTCAGTAGAGTTATATATTAAATTATATTTTTCTCCGTAACGGCGGGTGTCGTTCATATCCATCTTCAGAAAGGATGGCGGTCTTTACCGCGGGTGTCATTATGGCAAATGCTGATAAGAAAACGGAAAAACTTGAGAGAAAGATATCCGAGCTCGGGGTGAATCTCGGGAATATAGATTCCGAGATCGCTGACCTCAAGGAGGAGGAAAAGCGGATATACGAAAAGGGAGGATTTTTCTCTTTTACCAAAAAACACGATATCAAGAGCGCCATAAAGAACAAAGAAAAGGAACGGGCTGAGCTGGAGAAGGAAAAGAGCCGTCTGCTCAAGAAATATGACAGCATCAAGGGTGCCTCCTCGGAAGAATATGCACCGGAGACTGAAGAGCAGGCTCCGGCAGAGAATGCTGTCCCCTCGCAAGTGCCGGTGGCTGCGGCAGAAAATGCAGAGGTGCCGGAGGCTCCCGCAGAAACGGCGGAAAATGCCGCAGAAACGGCGGAGACCGTGCCTGCATCGGCGGTGAGCATGGAGCGCTCCTTTATGACGGACTCCGCGTCACATGTTCCTCAGACGGTGACCCTCAGCGGAGATGTGCGCGACGCTGTGGATGCTGCAGTCGCTAACGCTATGAATAAATTTACCGAGCTTTTGAACGGTCGACTTGAGAATGCCGCCGCAAACAGCAAGGCGTCTGTATACGACCTGGAGAGGCGTCTCGGCGAAGAGCAGGCAATGTTGCTGGACAAGATCGTCGAAATGCTCGACGCGGTCAAGTTCATGACTGAGGAACAGCAGAAGCTCGCCGATGCTCAGCGCGCGCTTGCGGAAAATCAGAAGGCGCTTGCAGAGGCGCAGAAATCGACAAACGACGTACAGCGCCATTCAATGAGGGAGCAAAAAGGTATACAGGTCAATCAGAGACTTATAAATCAGGATCAGATAGAGCTTGCCGGCGCGCAAATGCTGTTGTTTGAGGACCAGAAGGGCATGAAGGATAAGCAGTCCGCCCTTATGGAGTCTCAGAAGGCGCTTGCTGATGAACAGCAGGCTATAACGGAGGCACAGGGCGCTGTAAAGGATGTTATAAAGAATGTAATGAACGATCAGACCGCGCTCATAAAAGAACAGAAAGCGGTGGTCGATTCCAATGCCGCGGTCATAGACAGCGCCAAGGATATGCTCGAATTGCAAAAGACCCTTGCAGCTTCTCAGAAAGAGCTCGCATCCGCACAGAAACAGACCATGCGCGATTCAAAGAGCATATTCGAAAAACAGAAGAGCACCGCCGAGGGACAGCGCGTTATGCTTGACGAGCAAAGGGCGCTTGCCGAAGAGGCGGACAGGATATTTAAAAAAGCTCAGAAAAAAAACAGGACTGTAAGAAAAGAAACTTTGGCTGAGGAGCTTTCCGCAGAGGTCACAGAGGAGATGGCGGGCGCCGCAGACGGCGCCGAAAGCAAATGATATGTTCCCGCCGGAAGAGGAGACGGCTGACGCCGTTTCCTCTTCGTATGTTTAAAAGAAGGCAAGGTATACCGATCCCTGTGACGGAATGTCTGATATCGGTAGCATGTCAATAATCATCCGGGGCGCATTCAGAAATATACGGCAACATATTTCAAATATCGGTTTTCTGTTTAAACAGAACGGCGGTGTGTTAGGCGGCAGTTCAAAATCGGCTGTGGTATACTATAAAAAGGCAGAGGCGGTGCCGTAATTACGACAGAGCGGCATACGATCAAGAAAGAAGGAAGTATCCATTTATGAAAAGAGAGCTTATCAAAAGTATTTATGACGATATGGAAGGGCACGGCGGCAAAAAGACCGTTATATGCGGTTGGGTCAGGAATCTCAGGGACAGCAAGGCGTTCGGATTCATAGATCTTAACGATGGTTCCTGCTTCCGCGGGGTCCAGGTGGTATTTGAGAGGGAACGGCTAGGAAACTATGACGAGATAGCTTCCATGAACGTCGGCGCCGCTCTTGTCGTAGAGGGAACGGTAGTGCTCACGCCGGGCGCAAAACAGCCTTTTGAGATCAAGGCGGACAAAATAGAGGTAGAGGGGCTCTCGACACCGGATTATCCGATACAGCCTAAAAGACATACGCCGGAATTTTTAAGGGAGAACGCATATCTCAGACCTAGGACGAATCTTTTTTCGGCGGTATTCCGCGTGAGGAGCGAGGTCGCTTTTGCGATACATGAGTTCTTTCACAGCCGCGGCTTTGTGTACGTACACACTCCGCTAATAACCGGATCGGACTGCGAGGGAGCAGGCGAGATGTTCCGTGTAACGACTCTCAATATGGCAGATCCACCTAAAAAAGAGGACGGGAGCGTTGATTTTTCAAAAGACTTTTTCGGAAAATCTACAAATCTCACTGTCTCCGGTCAGCTGGAGGGCGAGACTTTTGCAATGGCGTTCGGAAATATTTATACTTTCGGACCGACATTCCGGGCTGAAAACTCAAATACGGTGCGCCATGCGGCGGAATTCTGGATGATAGAGCCGGAGATAGCGTTTGCCGACCTCAATGACAACATGCAACTGGCTTGGGATATGATACAGCATATAATCCGCCACGTACTCAAAAACTGCCGAAGTGAGCTTGAATTTTTCAACTCATTCGTAGATAAGGGAGTGCTGGAAAGACTTACGCGGCTCTCTGAGAGCAGCTATACCAAGGTGACATATACCGAGGCGGTGGAACTGCTTGCAAAGAGCGGAGAGGAGTTTAAGTACCCTGTATATTGGGGCGCTGATCTTCAGACCGAGCACGAGAGATACCTCACGGAGAAAATATATAAGATGCCGGTTTTCGTGATAGACTATCCGAAAGAGATAAAGTCTTTCTACATGCGTCTTAATGATGACGGAAAGACTGTTGCGGCAATGGATCTTCTCGTTCCCGGTGTCGGGGAGATAATAGGCGGATCACAGAGGGAGGAGCGCATGGACGTTCTGCTCGGCAGAATGAAGGAGCTCGGACTTCACGAGGAGGATTACTGGTGGTATGTAAATCTCCGCAAGTACGGCGGAACCAAGCACGCCGGATACGGGCTCGGCTTTGAGCGTATAATCATGTATATAACCGGAGTGTCGAACATCCGCGACGTTATACCTTATCCCAGAACAGTAGGCAACGCGGAGTTCTGATATCCGCTCTGTTTTCAAACCGCAGAAACAAAGGAGGCGGATCATGGAAAATAACAAAGGTGGTATGAGTGCTGAAATGAAAGGTGACGCAAAAGTAATGTCTGCGGCAAACCGTGTTATCGCGCTGATCTCAATACTTGCGACGCTCGGCGCCGCGGTCTATTTCTTCGCGTTTGCCGATGATCCGAGGCGCGGCATGTACGGGGCCCTTTCCGTCCTTATATTTATCGTTCCAGATTTTTTGGACCTTGTGTTCCATGTGAGGTTCAGCAACAGTATAATAACGGTGTTCTTTTGTTTCTGCTTTTTTGCAGTAGTGCTCGGCACATCATGGAATCTTTACACATATCTGTCCTGGTACGATAGGGCTATGCATTCGATATTCGGATATATCGGGTGTGTCGCAGGACTTGTCGTTGTATGCCGGCTTTCCGACTATCGAAGTCTTCGGCCTGCGTTCATAATCTTTGTATGCTTCTCTGTGTCGCTGATGTGCGGCGCAGTATGGGAGATATATGAATTCCTGTGCGACACATATCTCGGCGCAGACGCTCAGGGCGTTCCGGTCGAAACCGCCGCAGGCGGATCAGTCGTTCCGGTCGTTGACACTATGCAGGATATAATCTGCAATTTCTGCGGTGCTGTTGTATTTGTCATACATTATATCATACATGCGGCGACAGGAAAGGACCTGTTGATAGGCAGGATGAAGGAGGATTTCTCCTCAGTGCTCCTGAAGTGAGATTTGAATAAAAAGCGGCTGTAAAGCAGCCGCTTTTTGCGTTGCACGGGTGAATTATACTATCAAGTGCAACACTTTTAAGAAATAAAACACTCATATTGAATCCTGTGTTATAATGAAGTTACCACACAACAAATAACAAAAGGAGAATTCAATATGAGCTATACCCATTTTA
>CALWTR010000054.1 GCA_944384525.1 uncultured Clostridia bacterium | reverse complement strand
GTGGCAAACTACGGGGACAAGCTTCTGGACTGCGCTTTCAGAAACGGGGTAAGATACCGCTTTGAGGCAAGCGTGGGCGGAGGGATCCCGATAATTTCCCCGATAACTTCCGACCTTTCCCATAACGTGATAAAAGAGATAAGCGGTATCCTGAACGGGACCACCAACTATATACTTACCCGCATGTTCACATACGGCGACAGCTTCGAGACTGCGCTTGAAGATGCGCGCAGCAAGGGCTACACGGAAAAGGATCCGTCCGCAGATATCGACGGCATAGACGTGTGCAGAAAGATAACCATACTCAGCGCACTGATGACCGGCTCGCTCATAAACACGGATAGGGTGCACACAGAGGGGATATCATCGATACGTCTCGAGGATGTACAGGCGGCATCAAGAATGGGAGCTTCAGTAAAGCTGCTCGGCAGGAGCGTCAGAAATAAAAACGGAGACCTGTTCGTAATGGTCGCTCCCTTTATCGTGCCCAGCACTTCCCCGCTCAGCTGTGTAAACGACGTTTTCAACGCGGTGTGCGTCACAGGCGATCCGGTAGGTCAAGTAATGTTCTACGGACGCGGCGCCGGAGCTGACGCAACAGCCAGCGCGGTCATCGCGGATCTCTGCGCTATAATAAGAGAGAGGGATCACACAGCTCTTCCGATGCTCTGGAAGAGTGCGGACGACTCACTCCCCTCAGACTTCGGCTTCTTCGTCTGCCGCAACTACATCGCGCTCTCCGGAGTAGACGAGAATGCGGTCAACGTTGTTTTCGGAGACGTCGAATATATAGAAAAATGCGATTCCGAGCTCAAATTCATGACTTCACGCATGACAGAGCGCGATATCGAGAACAACATCAAGCGTCTCTGCGCTTTCGGCGCCGAAATGAGATCACGTATCCGCATTTACGAATAAGACCGCTTTCAGCCGACAGGTATTCGAGCCTGTCGGCATTTTTTATTACTCCGCACATATTTATCAGCGTCATGCCCAAAGACAAGACGTCGGTAACGCAAAAAAGAATATCCTGCCTCACATATGCCCCGGAGATAAGTGCGGCGGCAAGTAAAAACAAAAAACAGCGTTTTGCGCGAACCGCCGGGAAACGGCATACTGAACATATGTATTCTATACTGCGAAAACCGTAATGCGACCAGCATATGACCGTTGCCAAAGCAAAAGAGAAAATACATAGCGCGAGCAGAGGTGACGCGGCACCGCCCAGCGAGGCAGAAAATGCGCGGAGAACGAGCTCAGTACCGTCTGAAGAAAGCTCTGCACCGGACAGCATGAGAGCAAAGGCAGTCAGGGTACAGAGAACGGCAGTATCAAAAAACACCTCAAACGCTCCGAACATCCCGACGGCGCACGGGTCGCGCTCCTCTGATTCGGAATGTGCCATAGGCGACGTCCCCATTCCTGCCTCATTCGACAGCATACCTTTGGAAAACCCCTGTCTGAGTGACGCCGAAGTCAGAACACCGAGCGCTCCTCCGAAAAAAGAAGGCGCTGAAAATGCGGAATCAAAGATCCGCCTCAGCACAGACGGGAGTTCCGGAATATTACCGGCGATCACAACAGCACACATAAAAACATATACCGCACTTGCAAACGGGACTATAAAGGAAACCGCGTCGGTGATGCGCTTCCCTCCTCCGGCGGCGATCCCCACTGAGACCGCGGTAAACAACAGCGCAGTCACCCCGGCAGGTATCCCGAATGCGTCATATACGCTCATACAGACGGCCCCGCTCTGTATAGCTCCTCCGACAGTGAAACAGGAAAGTATCATCAGCGCGGAAAATAAAACGCAAAAGGTCTTACCGCCGCGGAGCTTTATTATATAACCGAGAGAGCCGCGCACACTGCCGTTTTTAAGATCGGCAGAAAGCGTCACCTCGGCAAATTTTATCATCATTGAAAAAAATACGGATACCCAAAGCCAAAACACAGCGCCGGCACCGCCGCAGAAAAGCGCTACCGCCACCCCGGTTATATTTCCGACGCCGAGAGTGCCGGCAAGCGACAGTGCAAGTGCTCTGAGCGCACTGCGGCGTTCACCGCCCGATAGGGAACGAAGAAAGACACCTACACATCTAAAAGGATGAAGAAGCATAAAAAATTTGAGGCGCAATGCGGCAAAGATGCCGAAGATCACAACTGCTGCAGGCAAAAGCGCTCCAGCCGACGCAATGTATGACATATTTTCACCTCCGTAATTAAAAGATATTTTGACGGACCGAAATATATGACGCACGCATGAAAGCAGGTTGACTTTCGAAGAAAATTGCTTTATAATTATTGCGATCGTTCTGATCGTCTTGAAAATATCCAGGAGGTATCGGACATGGATGCTTTGATCGATTTTTTCAGATATGCGGATATGCCGGCAGCTACCGAAAACTTTATCCTCTCACTCAGAGACAAGATAGCCGGTGACGCTGACTTTTCAGACGCGATGAGACGAGTCCGCTACGGAGATAAATTCAGCTCTGTCATGGATACCCTTGCGGAGATCGGAAAAAAATACGGGGAAAGCGAATACTCGGTATTTCTGCTTCTGCTCGCGCTCTCTTCTCCGATCATGAAAAAGAAATATGAAGACGCGGGATACAGCGAGGAGATGTACCGCGGCGCGTGCCGCGATATCACATATAAGTCCGAGGAATGCAGAAAACTGCTCGGGAAACCCGGTAACCGTCATCCGGAATGGGTACAGGGATTTTTCGATCTGCGCCTGTTTTCTCTCGGCAGGCTACAGTTTGAGTTAAGCGAATTCAAATATGACTCCTATGAATGTGCCGGAGCAAAAATTTCAAGAGGCGACAAAGTCATAAACACCCACATCCCCTCATCCGGCCCTCTATTAAAAGAAGATTGCATGGACTCATACCGCCGGGCGCACGAATTTTTCAACTGCCGTTTCAACGGTATGAGCGCGTTTGTATGCTCATCGTGGCTCCTTTACGAACCGTACAAGGAAGTTTTCCCGAAAGGCGGGAATACGAGAAGCTTTACAAATACTTTTGACGTCATAGAAAACATTCCCGGCAAAAAATTTGACGACATCTGGCGCGTCTTTCCGGTCACAGACTGCAAAGACCCGGACAAACTTCCTGAAGATACCGTGATGAGGCGCAATTTCAAGGAGTACATCAAAAGCGGCGGCAGCTTCGGTTACGGTTACGGGATATTTCTTTTCGACGGAGAAAAGATCATAAACCACCACGGAGACTGACATCTCCAAAAGCATGAGCAAACAAGTAAATGGATAAGGTTAACAAATGAGCGGGGCGCTCTTCCGAGAGTGCCCCGCTCATTTTATCATCAAATATGCCTTGTACGCCTTGCTTACAGACTTTAGATCCGCTTCCCGCGCAGCGCGGAAATATCAACATCTCCGGTAAAAACCACATTTGCATCAGCCCACATAGTGACCTCATATCTGCTGTTTACCGAAAAGTAGGCTCTGCCGCCGCGCAGTTTGACCTCACTTCCGCATGGGCATGTGTCGATAAGTCCCTTTTTAGCCAGTACTATCAGAGCGGCTCCGCAGGAGGCGCCTCCGGACAGCGTCTCCCCGATGCCTCTCTCATAAATACGGACTGAAACGGTCGGGGAAACAGATACAAAAACGATATTTGCCGGTTCCGGGAATACCTCACTGAAGGAAAAAGCTTTCCCCATTTCGTCTACATTTACAGCATCGATATTTTCCGCCAGGATTACCGCATGCAATCCGCCAAGACGAACCAGAGTTATCTCGCGGGAAAAGCCGGAGGCGTTGACGATCCTGTCCGAAAACAAAAGCTCGCCTATCCCTATATCTGTCCGTATACTGCCGGCCCGCTCGCCTTCCTCGACCATACGCACCTTCCTAGGTCCTATACGGCATTCTATCTCATATTCCGAACTGTCCGATCCCTTTACAGCGCGCAGATACGCACAAACACAGCGCATAGCATTAGGACAAAACATTGCCTCAGTGCCGTCGGAATTGTAAAGCGTCAGCCTGAGTCCGCCGGAGGCAAGCGGATCGATTATCGCGAGGCCGTCCGCGCCGATCCCAAAATTGCGATCGCAGATCCGCTTTGCCGCCGACGGAGCGCGGTATTCGGCGGGCGGCGCATACATGATTATAAAATCGTTGCCGCAGCTTTCACACTTTGCAAATTTCATGATCATTCCTCCAATCAGTCCGGTCCGGACGGCCGGTCAATGCATACAGCCGCCCGGAGTTTGCTGATAGCAGTATATGTAACATGTTTTTATTTGCCATATGACATTATAAAGATCCGCAATGTATCTATTGCGCGAAAATTGTATAATTCAAAAATATACGGCATCCGGATATACATAATAAAATCCTGTATACTCACAAAGATCCATTTTTTAATCTAAATATCCTTTAATCAATTATTTGTCGTATGACCGAAAAATGCATCTGCAAAAAGCCTGTATATTTTTCCGGTGCAGAGCGGGGCGAGAGAGTTATTACTTTACTTTATGAAAGCTGTATGCAATATAAAAAGCCGGAGGCATTGACACCTCCGGCATAAAAATTTCATTTGTTTGAAAAGCTGTGATAATGCTTTCTGCACCAGCCGAGCAAGGCCGCCCTACTGTTCTCTATCTCTCCGTCTATTACCTTTCCTAGCATAGCTGTGAGCGCATTGCCGATCTCCCTGCCCCTCATTCCAAGTTTCATAAGGTCATCTCCGTTTACTGCGAGCGATGAGATACTTATACAAGTGCCATTGGCTACCGCTTGTTCCAACTCAGCGGCAAGGCCGGGATCACCACCGCCGGCCGCGGCCATTATCCTCAGGCATGCGGAGGCCTCTTTAACACCTATCTCAGAGGCTAGGCGGAGCGCATCCCTCAGTGATGCTGTACTGCGTGAGCAACCGAGCACGATCGCCTCTCCGGCTGAGGCACTCTTTCTATCGAACCTGAGTCTTGCCGCACTGCTCCTGAAGTCGTATACAGCTTTATCGGCGCGCTTCTCCCCCCATATGACAGGCATTGCAAAGAGCGCGCCCGTCCTGAATGCCGGATCCACGCCGAGCGAATCAAAAACTTGTTTTGTATATTCAGAGCGGCAGACAGGCTCTGCCTCCGGCAAAAACTCCGCTATCACCGGTGAAAATACAGAGAGCGCTCTAGGCGCGCCCGGAGCTCCTACAAGCTTCATCCACTCGGCGCAGATCCGCTCTGCAGAAACAGACCTGAGCAGGGCCCTGCACGATGCCGCCGCTTCCAGCGTCCTCTCCTCCGGATAAAAATCAAGCTGCGCGGAAAATCTCGCCGCCCTTAGTATCCTGAGTGCATCCTCAGTAAAACGCGTCTCGGGATCGCCTATCGCTCTTATCGTACGTCCGGATATATCCGCTATTCCCCCGAACATATCTATATATCCCTCGCCGGGTCCGTAGCACACCGCATTCATGGTAAAATCGCGCCTTGCCAGATCCTCTTTCAGTGTACGGACAAAAGAAATACTGCCCGGACGCCTTCCGTCACTGTATTTACCGTCCGCCCGGAATGTGGTTATCTCCGTCGGCTCGCCCATGGATACGACTGTTACAGTGCCGTGTTTTATCCCGGTATCTATCACTCTCATGTCGGAGAAAACGTCGGTCACTTCATCCGGGAGCGCATTTGTGGTTATATCGATATCGTTATACTCGCGTCCCATTATAAAATCGCGGACCGCCCCTCCGACGGCATATGCCAGATAGCCGCGTGAGCGAAGCCGCTCAATTATCAGCCGCGATCCCCGCGTCATCGGGAATTCATTTATCTGCATAAAACGCTCCTTTTTCTGAAAATGCTCCGATATGCCCCATCTGATGAGAGCATCTTATCAGAGCAGAGTCCCCATCAGCACTTGACAATATTCTTGCAGAGATTTATAATAAAAGAGATTTATAATAAATCAGATATAAATCATTACGATCGTTTACTTGATACGGGAGGATAAATATATGTTTATTCAGGAAAAACTCCGCGAACTTGATCTGCCTGACGTTCTCAAATTCAAAAACGGGGCGCAGGTAAAGACGCTTGAGGACTGGGAAAAACGCAGAGATGAAGTCAAGCAAATAATTCAGGAAAACATGTACGGTGTACTTCCGCCGCGGCCTCTGCATCTCAGGGCCGAGGAGATCAATAGCGATGCCGGTTTTTGCGCCGGTAAAGCAACACTTAAAAACGTCAGCCTTATATCTACTTTCAACGACGATGATATATTTTCTTTTCCGGTAACATACTTCATACCAGTCAACAGAAAATCCGTCCCGGCGATACTGCTAATAAACTTCCGCTCTGACGTTCCCGACAAATATCTGCCCGCCGAAGAGCTTATAGACCGCGGATACGCTATATTCACATTCAATTATGCGAATGTCACCTCAGATACCCCGGATTCACCGGACGGCATCTACAGAAATCTGAACAAGCACAGAGAAAAATCCAAGTGCATAGGCAAGATAGCCTGCTGGGCATGGGCAGCGATGCGCGTCATGGATATGATACAGTCCATAGGATGCATAGACAAGCGAAATATTGCCGTCGCCGGGCACTCGCGTCTCGGCAAGACCGCACTGTTGACTGCGGCGCTGGATGACCGATTCGCTTACGCTATCTCAAATGATTCCGGATGCTGCGGCGCCTCGCTCGAACGCGGCAAAGGCGGAGAGAGACACAGCATGATCACGGCAACTTTCCCACACTGGTTCACCCCCAAATTCGTCACGGATATAAGCAAAAATGCTGAGATAGAATTCGACCAGCATTTTCTGCTTTCGCTGATAGCGCCGCGGCACCTGCTGGTTGGATCGGCGGCCGAGGACAGCTGGGCAGATCCTATGAGCGAATATCTATGTACCTGCAAGGTAAATGAGGTCTATGCTCTGTACGGCAAAAAGGGACTTGAACACCCTGACAGAGCCCCTGTCCCCGGAGACTCATTCGATGACGGTGACAACCACTATCACCTGAGAGCATGGAAGCACTACCTGAGCCGTGAGGACTGGAACCGCTATCTTGATTTTATGGACAAATATGTAAATAGATAATTACATTTGATCAAACGTGATTCGATTTAAACATCTATTTGAGTTAAACTTTCATTTTGATTTAAATCTCTGTTTGAGTTAAATCTTTATTTGAGTCATACCTTTATTTGATTTAAAACTCTATTCGGGTCAAATCTTTGTTTGAGTCAAAGCTCTATTTGATTTAAACTTTTATTCGGGTCAAACATCTCTTCGTCCGATGATTATCTCGTCCGTGGAGAGTTTGGGAACATAGTGTACGGAATTCTCGTCGCGGTAGTATTTCGTATCTCCGTTCACCGCATCGGTTATAACTACCTTTTCCTTCGGGTACCCCAGAGCTATCACAAGCCTGATCTTATACCCATCGAGCGACAAAATACTGCTCAGCCGTTCTCTGTCAAAGCTTAGCAGCATACATCCGCCCATACCTTTCTCAACGGCAAGCGACAGCATTGCCTGCGCGCTTATACCTACATCCACTCCTACGTCTGCGGTCACGTCATCCTTTGTGGCGATTATTATATAAGCGGCGGGGCGCTCTCCCTCGGCAGGTCCGTCCCAATCCTTCAGGAATGCCGCCCATTTCAGGCATGAGAAGACGCGTTCGCATTCGCTCCTGTCATATACCGGAAGAAAGCGTAAGCGCTGTGCATTGGCCCCGGAGGCCAGATAGCGATTGACGGATATGATGTCGCGCAGCTCCGCCGCATCTATCCGCTTGTCCTCATAATATCTCCTATACGAGCGGTTCCTTTCAAAAATTTCCTTTATCATAACGTTTCCCCCTTATTTGAATGCCCGAAACGGCTGTTTCGGGCATTTTTCTGTTATTACATCCTCATTCTTAATAAACAAAATCAAATTCGAAGCCGTAGATATTTACCGTATCTCCCTCTTTTATGCCCTTTTCGCGAAGCATATCGAAAACACCGTTGCTTGAGAGGACACGCTGGAAATAGCTGAGGGACTCATAATCGTTGAAGTCTATGCGATCGACAAAGTCCATGAGCCATTCACCTTCTACGATATATTTCTCATTTTCGCGCCGTACCAGCGTCGCTTTAGGATCGCGTTCCGATACGGTCTCCGCATAATCAGCCTCATAAACTACCGGCTCCGGCATCTCCGATAGACGTTCCGCGCATCTGCTCACAAGGGCGTCGAGCCCCTCGCCGGTGACCGCCGAGACCGGAATGAGCTCTCTGCCGCTCTCTCGGCAAAATGCCTCAAGCTCCGTCATATTCGGACTTTCCGGATCTAGGGAATCGATCTTGTTCGCCGCGACTATCTGCGGACGACCGGAGAGCTCCGGCGAATATTCCGCCAGCTCTCTGTCTATCGTTTTTATATCCTCGACCGGATCTCTGCCCTCAAGTCCCGCTGCGTCGACGACATGTATAAGGAGCCGGCATCTGTCAACGTGCCTCAGAAACTGGTGACCCAGTCCCGCCCCCTCGGAGGCGCCCTCTATCAATCCCGGGATGTCAGCGCAGACGAATCCCTTTCCGTCTCTGCCGGTGCTGACAACTCCGAGATTCGGGGACAGCGTTGTGAAATGGTAATCCGCTATCTTCGGCTTGGCAGCGGATATCCTTGACAGGATAGAAGATTTGCCAACATTGGGGAAGCCTACGAGCCCGACATCGGCGATCATCTTAAGCTCGAGCAGGACCTCGCGTTCCTCTCCCTTTGTACCGCTCTTTGCAAAGCGCGGTATCTGCCTTGTGGGGGTGGCAAAATGGCGATTGCCCCATCCGCCTCTTCCGCCGCGGCAAAGGATAAAGTCACCGCCTTGAGCCATATCATGTATTATTTTCCCGCTGGCGGGATCCTTTATAAGAGTTCCCGGCGGAACGGATATTATCACGTCCTCGCCGCTCTTACCGTGCATCTTATCGCCCTTTCCGTCCTCACCGTTCCCGGCGGTAAATTTTCTCTTGTATCTGAACGCAAGGAGCGTATTGGAGCCGGGATCGACGCGGAAGATCACGCTTCCGCCCCTGCCTCCGTCGCCGCCGTCCGGACCGCCTGCGGCAACGTATTTCTCGCGGTGAAAGGTAACGGCTCCGTTCCCTCCGTTGCCCGCCTTTACATATATTTTTATGTTGTCTATAAACATATTTTCGTTTCCTTATCCGGCAACAGACAGCACTTTTCATCCGTATGCTCCGCCATATTACCGGTCATTGTAAATAATTGTTAGTATAATTTCAGGTTATATCCTCCGGAGAATCGCCCTTCTGCCTGATTATCAATCTTATAGGGGTGCCGCGGAACCCGAAAGTCTCCCTCAGGCAGTTTTCAATATACCGCTGATAGGAAAAATGGAACAGCTCAGCATTGTTGCAGAATATCACGAAAGTCGGAGGGTTGGTTCCCGTCTGCGTCATATAGTATATTTTGAGCCGTCTTCCCTTATCCGACGGAGGCTGTACCCTTGTCATAGCATCGCCGAGCAGATCATTCAGCATGCCAGTGGTTATACGGCGCGAGGACTGCTCATAGACCTCTTTTATAAGCTCGTATATATTCTGAACCCTCTGCCCTGTAAGCGCGGATACATAGATTATCGGCGCATATGTCATATATGCGAGCTGTGTTTTTATATCGTTGTCAAAGCGCTTGACTGTCGTGTTGTCCTTGCTAACGGTATCCCACTTATTTACGACGATTATCGACGCTTTGCCTGCCTCATGCGCTATACCGGCTATCTTTGTATCCTGGTCTGTTATACCGTCGCCCGCATCTATCATTATAAGGCAGACGTCTGCACGCTCCACCGCCATCTTTGCGCGGAGAACGCTGTATCTTTCTATACTGTCCTCTACCTTGCTTTTCCGGCGTATACCGGCGGTGTCTATAAAATTGAATTTGCCGTACCCGTTTTCTATCCTGGTATCGACAGCGTCACGTGTCGTTCCGGCAATGTCCGATACGATGACGCGCTCCTCTCCGCATACCCTGTTGATAAGCGAGGACTTGCCTGCGTTCGGCTTTCCTATGACCGCAACGTTTATCATGTCCTCCTCTACCGCGCACTCTTCTTCATCCGGAAGCGCGGCTATGACCGCATCCAGTACATCGCCCGTCCCGGTGCCATGCAATGA
>CALWTR010000053.1 GCA_944384525.1 uncultured Clostridia bacterium | reverse complement strand
TTTTTATTTATACCGTATTCAGCCTTAAGTCTTGCAAGGATATCTCGAACATTATCCTTATCCTGAACGCCGCGGCCGTCTTTGTTTTCCATAGAGCTCATACCCCCGAATCATTCTTTTTTAAATGTCTCTGTCTGGCCGTCTCTGCAAAAATTATTGCTGCGGCATTGGAAACGTTAAGTGAATTGACCTTTCCGTACATAGGTATTGATACCGTAAAATCGCATTTCTCCTTGACAAGTCTGGATATCCCGTCTCCCTCGCTTCCGAGGACAACTGCGCACGGAATGTTCATATCCGATGAGAAATAATCCTGTCCGTCCATATCTGCGGCAAAAACCCATATTCCCGCCTTTTTGAGCTTGTCTATTTCCGAGGCGATATTTGTCACTCTGGCGACCGGCATGTGCTCAAGCGCACCGGCTGACGCTTTAGAGACCACCGGCGTAAGACCTACCGAACGCCTTTTGGGGATAATTATCCCGTGCGCACCGCAGCACTCCGCGCTTCTTATCACCGCCCCAAGATTGTGAGGATCCTCTATTCCGTCGCATATGACGATAAACGGCGGCTCTCCCTTTTCGCGGGAGGCGCTGAGTATGTCTTCAACACTGCAATATTCCCTTTGAGGTATTACTGCCGCTACGCCCTGATGAGCGGTACTTCCGACGATCAGATCGAGCTTCTGTCTGTTTACCTCTATCACAGGTATCCTGAGCTGTGCCGCGATAGCGACTATTTGTCTGACTGAGCCCTCACGTTCTCCTGACAGAAGATATATTTTGTCAACATCCTTTCCGGACGCGAGGAGTTCTCGCACCGAATTTCTGCCGGCGACAACGCCCTCGTTCAATTCCGCTTGCTTCTCCTTAGTAGATCCTGAAGATCTGTGCGGACCGTCAAAATTACCCCTCATAGCCACCTCAGATGAAAATCGTAATAATAAACAGAATACATCTGACCGGCTCCTTGCCGGCAGACATTGTACTTAATTATTATAGCACTCTTTATTATTATAGCACTCTTTCCGCCCTTTGTACAGTATCAAAGTTAAATTTATGCTCCATATGACTGACACTCGGCCAGATTTCACGTTGAAGGCAAAGCTTTTTCAATGCTTTTTCGATGCTTTTCAACGTTTTTCGACGAACATATTTGATATATAAACGTACGGAATTCATAGCTCCCGGCGCCATAAAATATTTATTTTTGTTTGATTTTGAAAACAATTATTTACAAAAAGCAGGACGTTCCATATACCGACGCGTCCTGCTTTCACTTTGCTGATCGCTATATCCTGTACTTTGCCATTCAGCTTTTGCCTTTGTAATTCATTTTCTCGATCTGCCTGTACCTTTATTTGCGCGTTTTCAGCTTTCTTGTCATCCTGCTTTAAATTGCGAAGATCAAACTGTTGCCCGAAATGAGTTTTTGAGGTTTATCGAAAAAGATAACGCCGTCTTTCAGATCGTATCCGACTCCCTCTCCGTCCTTATCGACGCGTTTGATATCCGTCACCGGAAGAACAAAGCGCCTTATCTCGGTGCTTCCGTAAAGAACGCTGAATATCCATCGCCGATTTTCATACCTGACTGTTCCCCAAGCACCGTCAACAGACCAGAAACTGCTGTATCCCTCCTCCGCGTGCAGAGGCAGAAAACCTATCTCGCCCTTGCTCATATCGAAACGAAATCCGCTGTATATCAGCAGAAGTGCATAGCTCGCCATATAACGGGCGTAGCTTGCTCCGCACTCTATCTCTCCGAACGGATTGCGCTTTTCTCCGTCATATTTTTCTCTTATAGCTCTTACAACGTCAATGCACTCCGCCTCCATTCCGTTCTGCAGGAACAAGCCGGCGGCGGCATACTCAAATCCGCACATGGTCTCCTCGGAATACGGGATAGGTATTCGCGGCTTGCGCACCCCCTCCGGCCATGTGCATATCAGCATACCCTTCTCATCGTTGACAGAGTAAAGACGACATGGATTGAATATGTCACGCATGCATTTGAAATTGAACTTATAGAGATTCATCGCGGCACTACGCCTGTGTTCCCTGTCGAATATATCCCCGAGTCCGAGCAGAGACGCGTGCCACTGAGCGACCATCTGATCTATCTCGCATCCCTCTCCGTATTGATATTTCAGCTCGGATATTTCGCTGTCCCAATAAAATTTTTTACCGTCTTCGTCATCCCCGCAAGTCTTTTCCATCGTTGTTCTGTCGTCCAGATCGATTTTTTGAATATAATACTGTCCGTTGAACAGCTCCTTTTCAAGATATCTTTTCCCGCGGCTGATCATATCCGAATACTCTTCTGCGTGTTTTTTATCGTCCAGATGTTCGCATATCTCCCGTGCGGCAGTGAGAGCGGCAAGGTAAAAACCGGTGAGCCAGGAATTCGCACCAAAGAGCTCTACGTCAAGCGTGTGATGCTGTCTTCCGGTTATGACACCGCTCCTCTCCGGATCCCATACGTCACGGTTTTCATTGCTCCACGCATACTCAAGCGAACGCTGTACAGACGGCCACCATTTTTTCAGCCATTCCTCGTCTCCGGACAACTTCCATTCTCGGTAGAATTTTATGACGCCGCCCATCTGTCCGTCAACGCAGGGACGGTGTCCGTTCGACGGAGACCCGAGAGGAAGCATCAGTCTGAACTGCATACCTCCGTCCGGTCGCTGATTATATGTATAATCCAGCTCGCGCATAGATCTTTCGAGTTTGGGGAAAAGGAACGGCAGAGCATACGCATAATTCCAGACATGCGTGCAGCTTCCTTCACAGCTGCCGGAATTTCTGTTGCTGCCCTCAAAAGCATAAAATTCCCCGTTCTCAAGCCTCATGCAGGTAGAACTTTTTAAAATAGCAAGATTGGCGCTCACGGCCTCAATCACCGGCTCAGGCAAAGAAGATGACATCAAAGCCTCTGAAAAGAGACGACTCTCTCTGTCAAGTCTGTTCCATTCTGCGTATGCATATCTCAAAAGATCATCATGGCTGCCGAAAACACCTGCATATTGATTTTTCCAGCGCGGTGCCTCGGAACCAGGCGCTACACCCCATGACTTAACAAAATATTTTATATACCATGAAAGGAGAAAACGAATTTCGCCGTCTCCGAACGGAGGTATCGATACCGATGCGGAAAGCGTGCACATATCAGATTTCCCGGGCTCGGAGTATTGTCTCTGCGGTATGTCTCCCGCAGCTTTGAACTCCTGCCAGTATACGGTAGAATCATCAAACCAGCTCCCCCTATACCAGTAGTCCTGACAAGCGGTATGCTCGGCGTCAGTGCTTATAATCACGCTGTCGTCATCTCTGCCGGCAGAGGTCATTCTGATCCCGGTGACCCCTTCGCCGCGGAAAGACGTATTAATCGTACCGTCAACAAACGGATTACAGCACGCAAATGCGACGGTATATTTGATCTCTCGTCCCGTTGTATTATGTATCTTGATCTTGAAAAAAGCACCTGGGATACTTGAATCCTTGTCGTCGGATGGTATGAACGGGTTGAAGGCTTCGAGCGTTATCCTGCCCGGGAACTTGCCCTCATTGAATTCCATTTCGGCATACGGGAACCGCGCGCGGAATACTGTATCCCGAAAATGAGGGAAACCCGCCATCGTTGTGCGCAAAGGACCGTGTCCGTATCCCCATGAGTGATTGCCTCCAAGGCCGTGACCGTAAAAATCATCCTGTATGTCGCCGTGCAGGATCCGCGCATCCTCAACTCTGCCGTTTGATTCAGCCTTGACCGCAAAATGCGTATAACCGTTTCGCATCTCCTTGTTAGGCCGTCCGAACATCTCCCAATTGGTAAGCTCCCCGTTACCGGCAAGATTAACACAACCGGTACCGATTCCGCCCAGAGGAAATTCTATTTTTTTGCTCTTAATACCGGAATATACAAGCGCTCTCATATAGATCTCCTGACCAAGTTTTTATGACGGGATCTGATCCGATTCAGGATCAACGTCCGCTGATTTAAATATAATATATAACATCGCCTTTGTCAACTCTTTGATAATCAAAAGCGCAGAAAAAAGCGCCGCCGGTATTTTCTCCGGCGGCACTTATATTCTATATTCTCAATATAGATAACGATCATTGACAAGCCTGATGACACGTCTGAAGTTACAGTATTTTATAAGCATGATCGAAAACATGAATAATTATTGACAATACCTGCGTATGCCCTGACGTTTGTGTTCACTTACAGCATGGAGGTGATCGATCTTCTTTTTCTTATCCTCAGGTATTTCCCCTCCCATTATATAGGAGTCCAGCTCTGCATAGGTCACACCCATCTCGTGCTCGTCCGTCTGTCCCTCGAAGAGTGCGGCTGAGGGCGCCTTTTTTATAATATTTTCAGGTGCCTTTAAGTATCTAAGGAACTCGTATATCTCCGTAACGGTAAGATCTGATATAGGATTAAAATCGTGAGCGCCATCGCCCCACTTTGTGAAATATCCGACATACGCCTCGCTTCTGTTGCCTGTTCCCGCTACCAGAAGTCCCTCTGCCGCAGCGACAGCGTAAAGCGAAAGCATGCGAAGGCGCGGTGCAATATTTGCGATCGCCGCGTCATTTAGCTTCGTAACTTTTTCAAGCTCGCGTATTTCCGCATTTTTCACCTCGGTCAGATCGATCGTCCTCGTCTCTATACCGTACTGCTCGGCGAGCGCCATACCGTCCGCCATATCCTCGTCGTAGTTTCTGCGGGTAGTACAAGGCAGCATTATGCCTACCGTCTTTTCACATGCTGCACGGCATAGTATCCCCACGAGAGCAGAATCCTTGCCGCCGCTGTTGCCGTATACGATGCCTTTGGCTCCGCTCTCCTTGAGCAGTTCTTTTATAAAAGCGACTCTGTCTTCAAATTCTTTTTTATAATCCCTCATTTTTAATGCCTCCGATGTTTTTTTCGTCAACTATTTGTCCCCTCATGCATATCCATTGCAGCCTTTATAAATCCATAAAACAGAGGATGCGGTCTATTAGGTCGGCTCTTGAATTCAGGGTGAAACTGCACTCCGATGAAAAAAGGATGATCTTTAAGTTCTACCGTCTCAACAAGGCGCCCGTCAGGCGACGTCCCGCCTATGACCAGCCCTGCGCCGCACAGCGCTTCACGGTATACATTATTGAACTCGTATCTGTGGCGGTGCCGCTCATTGATTCTCAGCTTCCCGTAACATTTGTGAAGCTTGGTACCCTCATTTATGGAGCAAGGGTAGCTCCCAAGCCGGAGCGTTCCTCCCTTGTCTATATCTTCACTCTGACCCGGCATAAAATCTATCACCTTATGTTTTGACTGCTCGTCGAACTCCCCGGAGTTAGCGTCTTTCAGCCCCAGCACATGGCGTGCAAATTCAATTACCGATATCTGCATACCGAGGCATATCCCTAGATACGGTATGCCGTTCTCTCTGGCATACGCAGCGGCAGCTATCATGCCCTCAATACCGCGGCTGCCAAAACCGCCCGGAACGATTATCCCGTCAAGTTCGCTGAGTGCCTCGCCGACATTTTCCATGTTTATGTTCTCGGAATCTATCCATTGGATCATGACACGCGTATTAAGCGCATAACCGGCGTGGCGCATCGCCTCTGCCACCGATAGCTAAGCGTGATGGAGCTTTACTTACTTTCTGACCAGCCCTTTGTTTACCTCTTTCTG
>CALWTR010000052.1 GCA_944384525.1 uncultured Clostridia bacterium | reverse complement strand
TGACTCCTTCGTCGTTGTAGGAAAAGGACATGGTTTTGCCGTTATATACAACGCTGTCAAGGTCTCTGCCATACCAGGAGAAGGTATAGGAGGAGCCGTTGTTGTAGCTCAACGGATTGCCTATGCCGTCATAGGTTATTGTTATCCCGTTATACTTAGTCAGCTTGTCTCCCCAGTCCGCATCCCCGTAGGTATACGTATCTGTCTCTATTTCACCCGACGGCGTCATAGCGGCGGAAGTCAGGCTGTAAGTTTTCTTTGAGGTTATATTGCCGGCATCGTCGTAGGTATAGATATAAGTGTTGCCGAGTATGCTGTTATCCTCTCGTATAAGCTGGCCGAGGTCATCATATACATACCGGATCTCTTTGCCTGTACTGTAATTGATCTTGGTTATATTGCCGTTTTGATCGTATGTGTAAGTGTACGTCAAAGACGTCTCGTCATTGATAGTGCTCTTATAACTTTCTATCCTGGAAGAGGTTTTGGGCGAGTTCAGATCATTGGTTTTGAAAGTGTAGTCGATCTGATTTTCAAAACCTGATGAGGAATTTCCGGACGGATACAGCGTATAAACCTTTTGATCTACCCGGTCAAACTCATCATAGTAGAAATATTCTCCTCCCATTATACCGTTTGCCGATATTGTTCTGTAATCAAGACGTCCGTCGGACTTATAAGCGTGGAAATACGACCATCCCGCTGTATCGGTAACGGAACCGTTCAAGTGGTCGATATTATAGTATACGCTACTTAACTGTCCCTTATCATTATACATGATTTCGGAAGAAAAGTCATGATACTGATCATCGCTGTCATATTCAAAATACGAGACCACTCTGCCGTTATTATCGTATTTGTATGCAGTTGTCCGACCGTTAAGGCAGTTTATGAATTTATAAAGCTGACCTTTTGCGGTATATTCGTATTCGTATACCTTTGTCTCCGTGCCGTTGCCGTCTGTATAATGTATTTCAGCAAGATTTTCGACGTCGTTATACACATATTTCACAGAAAAATCATTAGAATAAATGATCTCGCTCAGTTTACCGTTATTTGAGTTGTATACATACTCGACGATCTGAGCATCTCCGATATCTATCGCGGTAGTATTGCCGAATATGTCATAATCAAATGTATAAACCGTTGTTTCTGTTGATATAGTGCTCAGATAATTCTGGCTGTTATAGGTATATTCAACTGATTCCGCGTTTGTAACGGGGGAGTATTCCGACGATGATACATATGTCGCGGGCATGACCCCGACAAGGTTATCCATATCGTCATATACATAACATATACCTGTATCAGCGCTGCCATTGACCGTTGCCAGAAGCCTGCCGTCTGTATCGTCGTAATAATAGTATATATATACGTCAAGTTCATCTCTTTCACTGATCAAAGCGCCGAAGTTCTTTGAACCGGTTGTCATATTATAAGTGTAACTCTCATATGTCTGATTTGAACCGGGTACTTTAGAGAGGTTACTGTCAACGGGATATGTTGTTATAAGAGTGCACAAGCCTACGGAGTTATATGTATAATCAGTCTTGGTTTTCGGAGTTTTTGTTATTTCGGAATCCGGGTCCGCGGACTGATAAGGATAATTATGACTCCAATCCCACACAAAATCATAATCTACGGTATAATCCAAAAGGTTGTTGCTTGTGTAATAGTAGTCAGTAAGTTCGCCGTAATTGTTTGCTACGCGCGAGAGATTTCTGTCTTCGTCGTATTCGTAGTATTCAGTGTAGAATATGTTTTCTTTCCTTGCCAGCAAACCATTTTCGGGTCCGGAAGAATAGTAATAATACCTTTCAACATTTGTGCCATTGGAGTTTACTACCGAAATATTGTCAAAGAGCGCATATCCGTACGGCTGGTTTGAATATTCGCAGTATACATCCACAGCTTTTACGCAGGAGTAGTCATTGATATCGTAACTCTCTGCATTGAACTTTGTATTGAAAGATCCTCCTGTGAACTGCCATTCCATACAAGAGGGGAGAAAGTCAAAATAATATGATTTGACCACATCATTATTATTTGCTCCCTGATAATAAATGACGTCGATCCTGATGCGGAAGTAAGCATTGGGAGAATTGATAGCGTTTTCGGCCTTTGCAAAGCCGGAGACGATATATTCATATCCGGCGTTGCTTTGAAAGTCGTATCTTTGATTGTCGTATACATACAGCTCGCTCTCGGAAATCTCATATATCCTTTGCTTAGCATAGCGGGCATTGCCGATATCTCCGGTGATTTTAAGATAATTTCCGAATAAAGTATCGCTTGAAATTATGGTAGGGGAAGTGCCTGAGGTTTCGGTTTCCCAGTAATCTGAGAGCGGTGTTTGAGATCCTGATGCTGTAAGTCCGTTCGCATCGAAACTTCCGTAAGTTACTAAACTGAAGTTAGATGCGCCCAGGTTATTTTCCAGCATTACCCGGTCTACCTCTATTCTCGGATAGGTTGTAACACTCGAGTCCGCGGTAAACTGTATAGTTATTTTGAGTTTATCACCGCCGTTTATGTAATCAGGAACGGTAAATGACGTGGAGAAATAGGGCCTGATCCCATTTGATAAAGTGGAATTAAGCGATATCTCTTCCGTATGTGAAAAACCCGAGGCTACTGTAGACTGTATTGTAACAGTTCCGGTAATGCCGCTGGAATTTTGAGTTATATAGGGGAATGACAGGGTATATTCGCCTGATTTCAAAGAAACATATTGATATATCGAAGCGGTCGCGCCGGCAGTAGGTTTAAAAGAAGCGCTGTAATATCCCTCTCCGGTAAAGGATGTTTGGGACGCTCTGCTTACTGCACCGGAAACAGTCCAGTGATCGAAACTCACTGCTGAACTGCTTTCTTCAAAGTCTCCGTTGAGCAGATAATTTACAGATGCTCCTCCTAAAACCGTTTGCTCCTTAAGATTATTTTTGATATTTTCCTGAGTTTCATATTTGCCTACCGTTGCTCCGTATATTTCCATGCCTTCTTTAGCATGGGAGTACATGCTTATACAGCGGCCGCTCGTGTCAAATACATATCTTGTTGCTATGTCGTCATCTGTGTTCAATACTTCATCATTTCCGGTGCTTGTGACATCTGTATATCCTGTTCCGTATGAAATAGATATCTGTTGTCCAAGTGTAGTTCCCGCGTATTGGTTTACCAATGTTAATTTATCGGAGGTCCACTCATAAATGTATTTTTGGCCGATACGCTCATCTGAGACGCTTGTCATAAGTCCGGAGGAATTGAATTCGTATGAAGCAGTGGCTTCTACTGTGATATTAGTGTTATTGTTCTCGTTGAGGCAAAATGATTCCCAGTTTGACAGAGTAACGGAGTCATTTCCGTGCGCATAATCGATTTGTCTTAAATATTCAGTCGTTGTGACAGACGGATCACCGAAATAGTCAGTATATCTGAACACAACGGCGTCCTTAGTCGTTGCGTTATAAACCATTCTTAAAGTTCCGGTGGAATAATAATACAGGTCTAAAAAGTCTATTTTCGTTCTGCCGTACGGTTGCATCGACACTTTGGTTGGCTTTAGTGAACTGTCAAATGTAAATATGATAGCATTTCCGCTTTCATCTTCTATTTTTGACAGATACCATGCGCTTTCCACATCGTTGGATGGCGAAGAGGGCATGCTTGTAAATATTCTTGTCCATTTGCTGTCGTCGGTTATCGTCAGTTCTCCTGAACTGTTAAAATCCAATACCTTTTGAGCGCCGTTTTCATCGACATAAACGCCGTCGGAATAATAGAATCCGTGCTCGGTCCCGTCTGAGTCGGCATATATATAGTAAGATGTTTCCTCACCGGAGCCATTCGTATATGTCTTTTCAATTACCGTTTCACATATGTTGATCTTAAAGCCACGCGGAGCCATGCTCGTAGTATATGATGTATCGGTTACACCGTATACATATCCTAATCCACCCAATGATGAATTGTAAACAAGAGTAGGCGAATAAGGCATCAGACTATCCGTAGTTGATAATGTTGGGATAGCAAATGACAAACTGCCGTTTGCCAAATTTATACTTCCTGTCCCCGCCACTCCTGCTGTATGGGATGAATATGACCAGTACGACTCAGTACCCAGCATAGTGGTGTATGAAATTGTAAGTGATGGTCTCAGTGATGTGCTGTTATGTTCACTGGAGCATAAAATTACCGCGGTAGAATATCCTGGAACGTTTTTGAGAGCTATTCCATAGTTTATACCGTAGGTATACCATTTGCGTGCTAATTCGGTTATATTCCATGAATAAGTGCCGCCGTAGATTTTGTTGTAGTCTAAGATTTTATCGTCTAGTTTACCTTGAGGATTCGATGTGCTGCTGTATTTATTCCAAGTTAACTCTTCATCCCAATCGGTCAGTACCTCATATGCCGCGACATAATCTCCGCTTGCAATGGAGCTGTACATATTTACGGTCGCGTTCGTGACATATGCCGTAGACGGTATGTCAGGAAGATTTAAAAATTTCAAATGTGCAAATCTGTTGGACAATATAGGGAGAGTTGTTTCGTTCGGATATGCAGTGTCAGGGCTCAGTTGGGCTATTGCAGTATCTATTACATTAGGTACCGATACATATATCGCCGGATCAATTGTAACTGGGAATGTCCTTGTTTCCGCATTCATCCATGAAGGGTCTGTGATCACCGTTAAAATATATTTACCGTTGCCGCTATCTTCTAAAGTATAATACGACATATTTGACGGAGCATATATGTTTTCGGAATCATATACGACAGGTGACGGAATGATGTATTTTATATCATTTCCACAATATATATTAATATCTCCTGTATCAGACAAAACAGCGGTCAATCCGTTAAGTTTAAGTTCAAAACTGTATGTATATTTATCTGATTTTTCTTTTACTATAATATTTTCTTTTATGTTGAGAGAGTATGCTTCGTATTCTATATCCACTCCGTCGAGTATATCATTATAGATAATAGTCGACGATAAATTTTCGAGATTTATCAACTTCTGTAAAGGAGTATCATATTCATCGTCATTATTATTCGTTACGATCCCCTGTACCCCTTTTGAAGCACCTATAAGGCTGAGTGAAACTTTGGTATTGTCATCGTGAAGGGTAAACAAGGATTCATTGCCCGTGATCTTTTTAGCAAATTTTATCCTTGAATCTGCGTTTGAATATATTCCGCCGGTATAGTCATACAAAGAATTATCAAAATCTTGATATTCGTTATTTTCATCAAGATAATGTACAGGATAGTTGTATTGCGCTGCTATATAAGTTCCGTCTTCAAGATGAAAATGTTTTACATATTCTTCGCGTAAATTTTCTGCTTCGTAGGCTTCACCCTTATAAGTATAAATATCATTTGCGTTTGTCTCTGATTCCTGTTCATCAGTATCACTATGCGCAGCAAGTGCCTCTGCAATACTCGCATATATTACAGACGGAACCAGCTGAAATGTTATTATAAAACATAATACGAATGAAATTATTCTTTTACAGATATAATGGTTATTGCAATATTTTTTCATTCTGAGCCATACTTCTTTCATACATTATGATCCTCTCTTTTAAGCAATTCTTATCGGTCAAAATTTTATTGAAAATTCAGGGGACTGGATTTATGAAATCATATGAGTTAAAATGTTGGGGAAATGGATCTATGTTTTTTTAGTGAATTTAAATATAAGATCTACCTTAGGGTGATTTAGTAATTTTCATCGACTCCTTTCCTGTTATCAAAAGGTGTTGTAATATATAAAATAAAAAACTCCGGTAGCCTGAGAATGGTGCGGTGTATCGGAGTTCGTGATTTTTAATTTCGATTTTTGATATTGAATTTTATGAGTTTGGCGCGTAATGATAATGTTTTATTTTGCTCTGTTTCCTAATAAAAACGTTAACTGCTTTTCATACATCTATACAAATTATAACAATAATGATATATTTTGTCAACGTAATCAGGGCAAAAATATATAATTTTTTTGATGTTTTATGGAGTTATTTTGTATAGTTATACAAATATACAAAAAAGAAAAGCCACGATTGATCGTGGCTTTTTCATGGCACTCCCACCGGGAATCGAACCCAGAACTAGCCCTTAGGAGGGGCTTGTTATATCCATTTAACTATGAGAGCTTATATCGTATTATTCGTGATGTGGCCGATCTGCATCTGCTGTTCCTTTCGGGAAAGGTGAGAGATGCTCTGCCTGTGACCTAAAAATTATAGCACATAATTGCCGGATTTGCAAGTCCTTTTTGCTTTTTTTGTTTATATTTGAACGCGGTCCGCAGATATGCACCTCAATACATTACCGTCAGGTATTGACGTCATGGCGTTTTGCCTGCCCTTGACGGAGATATGCGGCGGTGGTATAATTATATCGTTGTATCGCGTCAGAGGACTTCCGTTCCTCGTTTCTGCGCCGCGATTTTTATTAAATGGAGGTGATTCTATGCCGGCTATATCCGAATACCGTCATGTGATCTGGGACTTCAACGGCACAATACTCGACGATGTCGGCATCTGCATCAAGAGCGTCAATATAATGCTCGCAAAGCGGAATTTGCCTCTTATATGCGACGAAGAACATTACAGAAAGATATTTCGTTTCCCTGTGATAGACTACTACCGCGACGTAGGGTTCGATTTCTCCTCAGAGACTTATACGGATCTTGCTCACGAGTGGATGGCGCTTTATCGCTCCCGGGAAGCGCAGGCGCCGCTGCGCAGTGGAGTGTATGATATTTTGTGCGCGATACGCTCTCTCGGTATACCTCAGAGCATAATATCGGCGACTGAGAGCGGGATGTTAAAGGAACAGCTGTCGTCGCTCGGGATACTTGAGTTTTTCTTTTCGGTGAACGGCAGGGAAGACATATATGCTCCCGACAAGAACTCTGTTGCGGGATCTTGGGCTGAACGCCACGGCGCTGACGGAGTGATAATGATAGGCGACACCGATCACGACGCGGAGTGCGCCCGTTCTGCCGGGTTTGTCCCCGCGCTTGTCGCGGGAGGACATCAGAGTTTCGCGCGTCTGAGATCAGTTTGTGATCTGGTGTACGCCGATTTTGGGGAATTTGCGGAGGCGATGTTGAAATGATCTTGCTCGACAGTGATAACGAGAGCTTTACCCTTCAAAATAAGTGGTGGTCTATAATACCGATATCTTTTGACCGAATATTCGGCGAGGAGTTAAGGATAACTGTGTTCCCGGGCGCTGAGGATATAGCAAAGGAATTCGAGGACAAGTACGGCGACGGACCGATGTCTGATCAGGCGCTCTCATTTCTCGAAAATAAAATAAGCGAGCGATATCTTCCTCTGGGGTATGCAAAAGATATGAGGGCGTCCGGGACGATATACAGACTGTCTCCCGGAGAGCTCAGAGATGCGGAATGCTCGGCAGAATGTGTTATGATCGATGAAAACACGGTGAAAACCGATAATCTTACTTCCGTCGATATCGAGGAATTTTACAGACAGGGGCATGTCTGCTTTGTCTGCATGGAGAACGGAGAAATAGTATCCGCGGCAGTAACGGACTCGCCGGTATCGACAGAAAACGGTGGGATTCTTGAGGTCGGAGTCGAGACGGCGGACGGATACTGCGGATACGGATATGCCTCTGCGGCGCTGAACGCGATCTGCTCATATCTGTCCTCGCACAGCATAACAGCGGAATACCGCGCCGACTTCGACAATCCCGCGTCGAGGCGCGTTGCTGAAAAGGCGGGATTTTCTCCGGTAGGGGAATATTATTATTATATCGGAGGGCTTGTGGAAAATGGCGTTTGATGCCTGCATGATGCGCGCCGTGATATCTGAAATATCGCTAGGGTATACCGGCGCGAAGGTGGAGAGGGTGCTTGAGCCGCAGAACGATGAACTTGATCTTGTAATACACGCCGGCAGAAGCACAAAGCGGCTCATCATGAACGTGGGACCCAATTCTCCGCGTATACAGCTTTCGGATATGTCAAAGGAAAATCCTGCACAGGCGCCGATGTTTTGTATGCAGATGAGAAAACATCTGCTTGGCGCAAGACTCGTCAGCGCGGAGCAAATGGGTTTCGACAGGATAGCCGTATTGACTTTCCAGTGCTTTGACGAGCTCGGTTTTGCGTCTGAAAAGAAGCTTATCTGCGAGATAATGGGGAAGTATGCCAACCTGGTATTTACAGACGCGGAATTCCGTATAATAAGCGCTATGAAGATAATAGACTTTGCTGATTCTACCGTCAGGCAGGTGATACCGGGAATGTCGTATCAGGTCCCGGTACAGAGCGCGGACAAGGTGACGCCATTGGCGGTAGACCGCGCGTTTTTCATGCGCAGATATGCTGAGTTCCCAGGAGGGCGCAGTGGTGAAAAATTTATAACTTCAAATTATCTCGGTATAGCGACTCAGACCGCGCATGAGATAGTGTATACCGCCGCAGGCAGGATAGACGTTCCTCTTTCAGAGATGGATCCGGAGCGTTTTTTCAAGGCGTTTTCCGATTGGCAGAATATGATCGCGGAAGAGCGGTATGAGCCGTGTGTCATGTATGACGGAGAGGGCAAGGCAAAGGAATATTCATATATGCTCCTCAGCTATCTGGATGGATACAGGGCAGTTAAGTTCAGAACATTCGGCGAGATGTTCGACGTGTTTTTTGAGGACAAGGACCGGAATGAGAGGATACGCCAGAGGGCTCACGATCTTATAAACATAGTGTCGCACGCGATAACGAGGACGGAGAAAAAACTGTCGATATACCGGGAGTCCTTGCTCAACAGCGAAAGGGCTGACGAGTATAAAAAATACGGCGACCTGATCACCGCAAATATATACAGGATAAAGCGCGGGGATACCGAGCTTTCGGCAGTCGACTATTATTCGGACGACTGCCCGGAGGTAATAATACCTCTTGACGAGAGATCGTCGCCGAGCGCAAACGCCCAGAGAATGTATAAACAGTACGCTAAACTCAAAAAGTCTCGCGAGATACTTGCGGATCAGAGCGAAAAGGCAGAGCATGATCTGAAATATCTTGAGAGCGTATCCTCATTTCTGGCCTCTGCTCAGACAGAATCGGATCTTGCCGAGATACGTGAAGAGCTTTACCGCTGCGGATATTCATCCAGGATGAAGGGATATATACCGCCGAAAACTCATAAAATCCGCCCTCTTGAATATGTTACTCCGGGTGGATTCAGATTGCTTGTCGGAAGAAATAACACGCAGAACGATTACGTCACATTCAAGGCGGCGGAAAAACGCGATATATGGTTCCATGTAAAGGGGGTACCGGGTTCTCACGTCATTCTTGTAACTGAGGGCAAAGAGCCGTCAGATGACGATTACACTGCCGCAGCCGAGACCGCGGCATACTATTCCGCCGCTACCGGCGATACCGTTGCGGTGGATTACACAGAGGTGAGGAATGTCAAAAAGCCCGCCGGATCGAACCCCGGATTCGTTATCTTTAAGACTAACAGTACCGCTTATGTAAAACGTATATTGCGGGTAAAAAGTAAATAATTATTGTCAAAACGGAGATTTATATGATAGATCTGCTGCAGCTGCATAAGTATTTTATATTGAGCCATCTCAAAGAAGGCGGTATCGCCGTCGACTTTACCATGGGTAACGGGAACGATACGCTGTTCCTGTCGAAGGCTGTCGGAGAGAGCGGACATGTATATGCGTTTGATATACAGGAACGCGCGCTTGAGGTGACAAGAAAACGACTCGAGGAGGATGGAGCGCCCCAAAATTATACTTTGATACACGCCTCGCATCACCGGGTCAAGGAATTTGTAAAATGCAGTATAAATGCCGGAATGTTCAACCTTGGCTACCTTCCGGGGAGCGGGAAAAAGGAGCTGTATACAAAGCGTGAGACCACCTTGCCGGCAATAAAGGACGCTCTTGAATTGCTGGCTCCGGACGGTATACTGCTGGTGGCGGTATATCCAGGGCACGAGGAGGGAAGGCTCGAGGGGGAGACGATAAAAGAATATTTTTCGACTCTTTCAAGGTTTTCCGTCTGCGTTTCAGAATTCCGTATAATAAATTCTCCGGCGTCTCCGTATTTTTTCATCGCTGAAAAAAAGTGATGTTATATATCTGATAAAAAGCAATCGCGCTCCGCAACGCTGTAACAGCGTGGAGCGCGATTTTTTTGCCTTATACATCAATTTATGAACCCTATGTACCTGAGCCATTCTATAAGAAGTCCGGACCACCTGGCGACATAAGGAATATCATGGTCGCCCTCGTCGGCGAGACCCAGCCCATGCGAACCGCTCGGGAATATATGCATCTCTGTCTGTATTCCGTGGCGGCGGAGCGCCTCTGCGTATCTGTATGAGTTGATGACATTTACGCAGGAGTCATCAGATGTATGCCATATAAATGCCGGCGGCGTGTTGTCATCAGCTATGAGGTCGGGAGAAAAGCTGTCCTTTTTGCCGATCAGTTTATCGCCGAGCAGGTTGCGGTAGCTGCCCTCATGCCAGATATGGCTGTCCGATGATATGACCGGATAGCAGAGAATAGTAGCGTTGGGATATGGCGAAATTTCATCCAGCCCGTCCGCACCTTCCGGCTCAAGACTTTCTCTGTAAGTGGATACCAGGGCGGCGAGATGACCGCCGGCACTTGAGCCCATTACCGCTATTTTTGACGGGTCTATACCGAACTTTGCCGCGTTGGCTCTGACATATCTGACTCCGCGCCGCGCGTCCAGAAGTTCCAGCGGAAATGTGCTGGGAAAGACCCTGTATGAGACTGTAAAGCTATTTATCCCGGATGAGGAAAGAAATTTTGCGTACCCCTGATCCTCGTGGGGGGAACGAAAGCTATAACCACCGCCGGCAAAAATGACCACGCACCCGTCTCCCGCCTTGTCCTTTGCAGGATAAAATGTTATCTGCGGCTCTTCTCCGCCGCCCGGTGCGCCGTTCTCCCAGAGTTTAAATGTTTCCATAGCTGAAATGTCCTTTCATTAAGGGCGTTTAATGCCCGAATTGTCTGATGTTTGAGCGCGGTCGAATACTTTTGAAAAGCATGCGCCCTTTGCCAGAGAAAATACAAGCAGTGACAGAAAAGCAATGAGAATTATCATAATATAGGTAAACGCGATATAAATAAAATCCTCGAGATAGTAGATACCGAAATAGTTATCGTAGAACATATATGTGTTTATGATCTCGTTGATCAGGTTGTACGCCATAACGATCAGAGCTACTGTAAGCGTGAGAATTGATACCGGGTCTTTTTTCACGAACATTTTCTTTGACGTAAAGCTCTCAGGCGTGCATTTTTGGGCTTTCCCCGCAAAAAATATCGACAGTACTATGTACAAAAGCACAATGTAAATCAGATATTTAAGCAGCGCCGCGGCAAAGGAAATAGCCACACAGTCGGAGATAGTGTAGTACTGATAATATATCAGAAACGCCTCGATGAACATCAGTATAGCCTGTGGCAGTGCGAGGATGAGCGGGAAAGTCCAGAGTTTGCGTCCATCCATTGTCACGGAGCTGAATGCGATCAGCAACGCATACATCATACACATCAGCGTCGTAAGTGCCATATTGGAAAAATATCCTATGTAAAAGATGTAGTTTTGATATCCCATACAAAGGTTGGCGATAAAAACAAGAAGCTCCGCGACGGTAGCGCACAGTGCGCTTTTCAGGCGGAACCTCTTCGGCAGTAGCGCATTATCCTTCATGTAGTCTCCTTTTTTCAAGTGGTACGCCGGCGGTATCTATATCCTGTGCGTCATGGAAAGCCGCGCATGCGAAAAGCGGATCCAAATGCATATAATTCGCATCCGAACCGTATTTTATTATATACGATAGCTCTCCTGAAATCAATATTTTTTTGTAAATAAGGGCGAGATATTATGTCGTAAACGCGCGGTCGAAACGCGCGGCAAGAGAATGCCGGAGGTGTTTTATGAAATTCAATGCGTCATCTATGAAAGATAAGGAAGTCGTTAACGTTACGGACGGACGAAAGCTCGGATGCATCTCGGACGTTGAATTTGACAGTGTGGACGGTAAAATAAGCGCATTTATAATACCCGGAGAGAAGGGATTTTTCGGGATCGGCGCGTCGCAAAACGTAATAGGCTGGGACAGAGTTGTGCGGATAGGCGAGGACGTTGTACTTGTGAATATAGCGGATAATATGCTCCCGCCGCCGGATAAAAAAGGCTCGGAAAAGGGCAAAATGTGAATTTTTTGTAAAAAAAGTTTTTTAACACAAAAATAAGTATTGTAAATTAGTTAGATATATGATATTATATATGGCGCGTCTGCGGTTTTGCAGATAGCTAAATACACACACAGCGCAGTGATCCCGCCGGTGCTTAACGGTCGCGGGAGTGGTGAGCGCTGTGGAGGAAAAACCAAGGAGGAACATAAAAATGTTCGGAATCACCATCAAGCAGCTTCTTGAGGCCGGCGTTCATTTCGGCCACCCGACCAAGAAGTGGAACCCTAAGATGAAGGAGTATATCTTCCAGGCGAGAAACGGTATACACATCATCGACCTTCAGAAGACCAACTCGAAGTTCGAGGAGGCTTATAACTATGTAAGCAGCGTTGCTGCTGAAGGCGGAACCGTTCTCTTTGTCGGAACGAAAAAGCAGGCGGCTGAGACCATCAGGGAAGAGGCGCTCAAGTGCGGTATGTACTATGTCAACGTCCGCTGGCCGGGCGGTATGCTCACAAACTTCAATACGATCCGTAAGTCTATAAAGAGACTCAAGGAGATCGAGAAGATGCAGGAGGACGGAACGTTCAACCTTCTTCCTAAGAAAGAGGTCGCTAAGCTCGTCAAGGAGATGGAGGATCTTGACAAGTCCTACGGCGGTATAAAGGATATGGAGGCTCTGCCCTCTGTCGTATTCGTCGTTGATACTCGCAAGGAGAGAAACGCAATACTCGAGTGCAAGAAGCTTGGTATACCGGTAGTCGCAATAGTTGATACCAACTGCGATCCGGAGGACGCAGATTATATAATCCCCGGAAACGATGACGCTATCCGCGCTATAAAGCTCATAGCCGGAGCTCTTTCCGACGCGGTCATTGAGGCTCGCGGCGGCGTTCAGATGTCCGATTCCGAGGCTGCAGAGGCTGAGACCGCAGAGACGGTCGAAGAGGCTCCCGCAGAGGCTTGATCTTACTAAAATAACAGGAGAATGAAAAATGGCAGAATTTACCGCTAAAGACGTTGCCGAGCTCAGAAAGCAGACCGGCTGCGGAATGATGGATTGCAAAAACGCCCTCAAGGATGCAAACGGCAACTTTGACGAGGCAATAAAAATACTTCGCGAAAAGGGTATCGCCGCTTCCGCCAAGAAGTCCAGCAGGATCGCGGCAGACGGACTCGTAGACATTATGACCGAGGGTGACGTAACCGCTATGGTCGAGGTCAACTCGGAGACAGATTTTGTTGCAAAGAACTCCACCTTCCAGGCATTCGTAAAGGATGTGCTCAAGGCGATAATCGCTAACAGACCCGCCAATGTTGACGAGCTCCTCGCGTCCAAGTATCCCGGGAGTGAAAAGACAGTCGGCGAGATGCTTACTGAAAAGACCTATACGATCGGCGAGAAACTGTCTATAAGGCGTTTTGTTATAGTCGACGGTACGGTATCCACTTACGTTCACGGTCTCGGCGCTACCGGCGTTATAATAAAGTTCGAGGCTGACGACGTTGCAAAGAACAATCCTGGGTTTGCTGAATTTGCTAAGAATATCGCGCTCCAGGCAGCGGCTATGCCGGTGCTCTATGTCAATAAGGAGTCTGTTCCCGCAAGCGTGCTTGAAGAGGAGAAAGAGATACTTACCAAGCAGATGGAGCAGGATCCCAAGATGGCAGGCAAACCCGCCAAGGTTCTCGAGGGCATAATAGCTGGTAAGCTCAAGAAGTTCTACGAGACCAACTGCCTTGTAGAGCAGGCATATGTCAAGGACGACTCCATAAGCGTCGGCAAGTATGTTGCCGAGACCGCTAAGAAATTCGGCGGTAAGATCGAGGTAGTCGATTTCAAGAGATATGATAAGGGCGAGGGCATCCAGAAGAGAGAAGAGGATTTCGCCGCTGAGATAGAGAAGATGGTCAAGGGCTGATAACATCTCCCGACCGTTGCTCGTCTATAAAGAAACGCCGGTCGGACGGGATAATTCCCGCCCGACCGGTATTTTTTTGCATACAATGGATTATTCAGTTATTTTTCAAATACCTCAGCGACTTTTTTCAGCTCTTCCGGTATTGATATATGCTGCGGGCATCTCTGTACACAGCGTCTGCAGTTTATGCAGTCGGAGGCTTTCCCGTAGCTCTTAGAGTAGTTTTCATAGTATATCCGCTGTATCGAAAAGTCGTCGTTTTTTGATATCTTTTCAACATTGTACAGTGAAAAATATTTCGGTATAGCTATATGCTTCGGGCAAGCGGAAGTGCAATAATTGCAGGCGGTGCAGGGAACTGCGGTTACGGAACATATTTCTTTGGCAACCTTCTCAACAAGCTTGAATTCCTCATCGTTCATGGGTTTGAAGTCGCTCATGAGAGAGGTATTGTCGAGGAGCTGTTCAATGCTTGACATACCGCTGAGCACAGTGAGTATCCCGTCATGGCTCGCCGCAAATCTGATAGCCCAGGACGCCGGGCTCATATCCGGGTCATAGTCGCGCAGGATCTTTTCCGCCTTCGGCGGCAGGGAGGCAAGATTTCCGCCTTTGACCGGCTCCATGACCACGATCGGCTTTCCGTGCCTGCGTGCAGTTTCATAGCACAATCTCGACTGAATACTTTCGCTGTTCCAGTCCAGGTAATTGATCTGGAGCTGTACAAACTCTACTTCGGGATGCTTGCAGAGTATTTTGTCGAGCAGTTCGGCATTGTCGTGATATGAAAATCCGATGTGCTTTATTTTGCCTTCCGCCTTTTTCCTGCTTATAAAATCGAAGGCACCCAGTTTCTCGGCTATCTGGTAGTGAGCTGCGCTGAGATGGTGGAGCAGGTAGTAGTCAAAAAATTCAACGCCGCATTTTTCCAGCTGCTCGTTAAATATGCGCTCCATGTCCTCCGCTTTTTTCAAAAACATCGTCGGGAGCTTCGAGGCGAGCGTAAAAGTGTCACGCGCATGCCGTTTGACAACGGCTTCTCTTGCCGCGATCTCGCTCTTGAAATCATGATACATATAAGCGGTGTCAAAGTATGTAAAACCACGCTCTATGAATATATCCGCCATTCGGCACACTTGCGGGATATCTATGTCTCCGTCGCCTCCTGAGGGGAGCTTTGGCAGTCTCATAAGTCCGAATCCCAGCTTTTTCATTTGGCCTGTTCCTCCTTGAGCTTTTTTATTTTAGCCTTGATCAGCGCTAGAGCCTCCTTTGGCGATGAAGTTGACGATACTGTCTCTTCCATAGGACACATACCGTCTCCCGAGCGGTTTATTATCATATCGCAGATGTTGGTATATGAGCAGTGTATACCGTTCGTTTGAAGTACTTCGGCGCCTCCTCGGCTCATATTCTCTCCGTATACCGCGGATACTCCCATAAGTACGTAGAGCAGGGCCGCGGCTCTGCCGACTATTTTGTCCGCGGCTGCGGCACCGGAAAGGTCTCGGTTTTCGTCTATGAGCGCTACTAAAGGAGCTATCCCTCTTTGATCAGAAGAAAAAACATCTTCTCCTTTGCATATAACCAGGTTGTGGTTCCCCGACGAGTATATCCGTCTGGCTTTTTCCAACAGTTCTTTTGTATACATATATTTACATTTAAATTAATCTTAATGTTTTGTACTGAACATATTCAGTTGCTGCCTTTTTTGCCGAATACTGCGTTCAAGCGGAATATAAGGAGAGGGATGAGTGCCCACTGAAGAAGTATTCCGGGCAGACCGTCTACTATCGTTTCCCATATTGAGGAGATCGGTACAGAGGTTGAATGTATAGCGTAAACCGCAAATACAAGGGCTATGCTCCTTGCGGCTCTTCCGCATATCTGAGCGAACAGGAGCTTGAAGAATACGGGAGTTTTAGTGTTTGCAAGGAGACCGGAGAAGAGCCCGTATCCCGCTAGTTCGATCATCATGAACGGGAGCAGGGCGGCGGCGGGCATTCCGGAGATCGCAAAGCTGAGCACGGGGCTGATCGCTCCTGCAAGTATACCGACTGCCGGGCCGGCCATGAGTCCTGCTGCAAAGACCGGTATATGCATTGGCAGAAATGCGGATCCGAGTGCCGCTCCGGTACCGGATACAGTGCCTATAAGGTGAAACAGCTGCGGCAGAGTGACTGCTGATGATATGCAGATCGCAAGGCAGAGCAATTTTTCGCGTAAAGCTTTTTTGCTTGACAATACGTTTTCAGTATTCATATAAAGTTCTCCTGTAAAAAAATTGCCGCGCCGTAAAAATTGCGCGGGATATGCGTACGTTAGCGGCGTGTTCGCGTGCGCTTTTATTACTTATATTTATACCAAATATATCAATTTATGTCAATGCGGAAAATGTGAATATTTTATTATTGACGATCGTTTTGTTGCTGTTTGCAGTACGGCTTTAAACGCAATTTCGGACTGTGATTTTTAAATCATAAGGCTGATATGAGACTGCCAAAGGCGAAAAAAGAGGACAGCTTAATTCACTGAATTTTTACAAAAAAAGTGTTGAAGTATCAACGATCAAAATGGTACTATAAATAAAAAATAGCTGATATAACTCTTAGATCATATATAGAGAAAAACACTCATCATAATGATGGGGAGAGGCATAGTATTGTGTCTGCAAGCGGAGCCGGATATATGTGATCGTTATCGGTTTTGCCGCTTTTGAGCGGTGGGAGGACTTTTATATGAGAAGACAAATCAAGGGACAGACTTTTGATGAGGAGAGAGCGCTTTATAATCTTTGCTCATGCGACGTGGTCGACTGCGTGTTCGCCGGACCTGCTGACGGTGAGTCGGTGCTCAAAGAGACAAGGGACATAGGCGTATACGGATGTTCTTTTTCTCTGAGATATCCGCTCTGGCATGCGAACGGTTTTTTGCTCAGCGGTTCCGAGCTTGACGAGCTTACGCGCGCTCCGATCTGGTATTCCTCAAATGGACGGATAGAGAACTGCCGCATAAAAGGCGTCAAGTGTTTGCGTGAATGCAATAATATAGATATACAGGCCTCCGATATAGTGTCGCCCGAGTTCGGATGGAAATGCCGGTCGCTGAGGATAACTGATTCTGTCATGGATTCCGAATATTTTCTGTTCGAGAGCGAGGACGTCGACATAAAGGGGCTCAGGATGAGCGGAAAATATTCCTTTCAGTACATGAATAACGTAAGGATAAGAAACAGCGTTATGGATACAAAGGATGCGTTCTGGCACTCAAAGGACGTCGTAGTGGAAGACTCCGTTCTGAACGGGGAATATCTAGGTTGGTTTTCCGACGGACTCACGCTCAGAAATTGCCGTATAAACGGAACGCAGCCGCTGTGCTACTGCAAAAACCTCGTTCTTGAAAACTGCATTATGGAGAATACCGATCTGGCGTTTGAATATTCTGATGTAGAGGCGGACGTAAAAGGCAATATCCTGTCGGTAAAGAATCCTAAGAGCGGACATATCACGGCAGACAGCATCGGAGAGATAATACTCGAGGGGTCTGTTATGGATACAAATTGCGAAATAAAAGAGCGCACACCGCGCAGTAGATCATGACTGCTGAGGTAAACAGAGTGGTCGATCGGGCGATAGTGATAGGCTGCCCCGGAGCAGGTAAAAGCACTTTTTCAAGGAGTCTCAGGGATCTGACCGGATTGCCGCTGCATTATCTTGATATGTTGTGGCATCTTCCGGACGGCTCGTCGGTATCGCGCGAAAAATTCGATGCCGCGCTGGAACAGATACTGTCTGACGACCGCTGGATAATCGACGGAAATTACAGCCGGACCTTGGAGCGCCGTCTTGAGAAATGCGATACGGTATACCTCTTCGATCTTCCGGTCGAAATATGTGTAGCCGGAGCGGCGGCCAGGATAGGTCGGCAACGCGAGGATCTGCCTTGGCTCGAGACCGTCTTTGACGAGGAGTTCCGAAAATATATTCTCGACTTTCCGAAAGAAAATCTCCCGGAGATATACAACTTACTGGATAAGTACAAAAATACAACAAATATTTACATTTTCAAATCACATGAAGAGGCGGACAGATATCTTGATCGCCTTTCCGATGAAATCACAAGATAAAAAAGTCCGTACGGCAATTGACCGTACGGACTTTTTTACGCTTAACGGACGCTCAGATGTAAGGATGTTCTGGTGAAAAAGGAGCTGATCGCCTCAGTGACCGCCTCCCTGTCTTTGAAATAGCTCTCTCCGTGTCCGGCACCGTCTACGGCAATAAATGTCTTATCCGATGAGGCACAGGCGCGGTAAGCCGCCTCGCCCATGCTGAACGGGACGAATAGGTCGGCTTTCCCGTGAATAAGGAGCAGGGGGAGAGATGTTCTTGACAGGGTTTCGGTGACTGATCGCGATCTGAGGTTAAAGCCTGCCAACGCGCGGCACCATGCGTTGATCGCGGGAGCGATCAGCAACGGGGGAATGTGATAATCTTTTTTGATCACACTGGATATGATCTCATACGGCGAGGTGAATCCGCAGTCGGCTATTATACCACAGAGATTGTCAGGCATATCCGCGTCCGCCGCCATCATTACGGTCGTCGCCCCCATCGAAAGACCCTCTATATAGAGAGGCAGGGAAGACCCGAGCACCTCGTTCACCTTATCTATCCAGCGCAGGCAATCGTCTCTCTCCGGTATGCCGAATCCTATGTATTTTCCCTCGCTTTTTCCATGCGAGCGCTGATTGACCAGAACAAGGTTCATCCCGAGTGATGAGAGAGTTTCCAAAACGCAGGAAAAATCAAGTTCGGGAAGGGAGCGATAACCGTGAAAAAGTATTACGGTGCCGCGCGCACATTCTTTGCGTATGAGTGAAGCGCGGAGGCGTAAGCCATCAGAGGATATTATCTCCAGTTCCTCGGCGTTTTGCGATGCCAGCCATGAGAATCCCTTATACATATCCTCAGCGTACGGCCGGTAAAACGTTTTTTCAAGCTGGTAGTCGAAATAGTTTTTCTGTTTCCTCCGCACTATAGCCATTCGGAAGCAAATGTAGGATATGGCTGCGTACAGCGCGATGATCAGAGCTATGGCCGGTATTATTAGCAAATATTTCATATTGCATCACCTTGGATTTGACACGCCTGCGATACAGGCGTTATATGTTGTCTGGTAAAAAGATCCCGGATGTTGTAAAAAATTCGATGCGCTCCGCCCGTCATGCGGGGTATCATTTTACGGTGAATTTCATAAAGCTCTTTTTTCCGCGGCGGATAAGGATCCCGGTTTGAAGTGCCGACCTGTCGAAGGAGGCGTGTATATCGGTTATTTTTTCTCCGTCTGCGGTAACTCCGCCCTGCTCGATAGCGCGCCGTGCTTCTGACTTTGAGGGGACCATGCCGCCGAGGAGCATAAGTGAATTAATATCTATTTTTCCGTCGGTGAATGCGTCTTCCGGAACGATCGTCACAGGGGTAAGATCGCTGTCTCCGGCGCCGAAGAGCGCCTTTGATGCCTTGCGCGCGTTTTCTGCCTCCTCTTTGCCGTGTACGAGAGATGTAAGCTCATATGCCAGAATATCCTTTGCCTCGTTGAGCTTGCTGCCCTCCCAGGAGTCCATCCGGTCTATTTCTTCTAGCGGCAGGAACGTCAGCATCCTTATGCACTTGAGCACGTCCTTATCGTCGACATTGCGCCAGTATTGATAAAAGTCGTACGGGGAAGTCTTCTTGGGATCGAGCCAAACCGCGCCGCTGGCGGTCTTGCCCATCTTTTTGCCCTCGGAGTTCAAAAGGAGGTTTATAGTCATCGCATAAGCGTCCTTGCCGAGCTTTCTGCGGATAAGCTCCGTACCTCCGAGCATGTTGGACCATTGATCGTCTCCGCCAAATTGCATATTGCAACCGTAGTTGCGGTACAGGTAGTAGAAGTCATAGGACTGCATTATCATATAGTTGAATTCAAGGAACGAAAGCCCTTTTTCCATTCTCTGCTTGTAGCATTCTGCCGCAAGCATCCGATTTACTGAAAAGCATGCGCCTACATCCCTCAGCAACTCAACGTAATTCAGACCAAGGAGCCAGTCGGCATTGTTCAGCATGATCGCCTTGCCTTCTCCGAAATCTATGAATTTGCTCATCTGAGCCTTAAAGCACTCGCAGTTGTGGTTTATCTGTTCGGGTGTAAGCATAGATCGCATATCGCTCCTGCCGGACGGGTCGCCTATGTGTCCTGTCCCTCCGCCTATCAGTGCGATAGGGCGATTTCCCGCCATTTGCAGTCTTTTCATAAGGCACAGCGCCATGAAATGACCTACATGAAGGCTGTCTGCCGTTGGGTCAAAGCCGATGTAGAATACAGCCTTGCCGTTGTTGACCAGCTCGCGTATCTCGTTCTCGTCTGTCACCTGGGCGATCAGCCCTCTTGCCACAAGTTCCTCATAAATCTGCATTTTCATATCCGCCTTTTTTATTTGAAATGTTTTATTTTAGACCAAAGAGTTTTTTGCCGGTGTTTTTATCGGTGTATCCCGCCGCAGAAAAAAAGAAAAACGCCCTCCTGAAAAGAAGGGCGTTATAAAACGCGGTACCACCTTACTTCGCGCCTCTTAAAAAAAGGCGCCTCTGCGGGTCAAGACCCAAGCACTGTAACGGGTGCTCCCGTCGCAGCCTACTTGCCGATCTGGCTTTCGGTGCGCGCTCGGGGATGTATTCACGTATCGTCGGCGTGTGCCTCTCATCACCCGGCTGCTTTCTGTACGTTCCGGATACGTTACTGTTTCCCGTCATCGCTTTAAATGAATTATACATTAAAAAATTTGTTTTGTCAACAGAGCACGTCAAAAAATCCGTGTCTCAGCTCGGTATACGGCTGAAGCTGTATACTGTGGTTTGACGGTATGTTTCACCTGCACCGATCAAGCCTCTGCCTCTGTTTACCGAATCAGGTTCAAGCTGCGCCTCGAGGCACAGCGCGCCGTGCGGTATCCGTTTTATGCCACCTTTGAAATCAGGTTTTCCGGACATGGCATTTGCGGTATAAAGCTGTATTCCCTCAGCGTCCGTATACACTTCCATACGACGCTTTTCAGCGGTGACGACCGCTGCGGCGGCAAGCGTTCTCATCTCTTTGAGGCAGTCTCCGGAGGCGCTGACTACTTCAAAACTCTTTTTCTCATCTCCGGACAGCATATAGTTATTGTCGTATCCGTCAAAGTCGTCAGAGAGGCTTTCTCCCACTTTGCGAGGAGAGCGGAGATCGAACACGGTCCCCGTGACCTGAAGTCGCTTTCCTGTCGGCAGGAGCGCCTTGTCTACTTCGGTCACTTCATCTGAGAATATTTGTACGCGGTGACGGAGCACGTCTCCTCCGAGCCCGTTGAGGTTGAAATACGAGTGATTTGTCATTGATACAGGTGTTTTTTTATCCGGAACAGCGGCATAATCGATAGCGAGATATCCGTCTTTTACCGAAAAAGCTACGCGGACGCTCAGCGATCCGGGGAAACCGCATTCGCCGTCGGGCGAAAAGCATGAGAGGCATATGCTCTTGCCGTCGTATTTCACGACATCCCATATTTTCGAAGAGAGCCCGGAATACCCGCCGTGAAGGCAGTTGCCGTTTTCGTTGGCGTCTACGTGGAAGATCTTACCGTCTATATTGAACGCGGCGCCCGATATACGGTTTGCTACACGGCCGACAGTCGCGCCCTGATATGAGGTGTCCGCCTCATAGTCTGCGACCGAGTCGTATCCGCCTATGATGTCCGTTCCGTCATGTATCAGCCTGACCAAGGTCGCTCCGCGAGTCATTATATCCGCGCTTAGATTTCCGTCGGATATCGTATATATGTATACATCTTCGCCGTTACGGGTCACACCGAAAAGCCTTTTGTCCATTGAGTATCCTTTCTCCAGCCGCGCCGCGGCGCCGCACTTGACCGGAATAGCGTTTTTTCCGCGGTACAAATTGGATTATACCACAAAAACCCAGTCGTGTAAATAGGGACGAGGACTTTATTTGTGTTGACAAGACGGAGGAGCAGGGGTATAATATTTCAGTACCGCAAATCGTTCAGTGTCGGCGGCACACGGGTATTTTTAAGAGGTATTTCAGATGAAACATACTGTCATAGTTATAAACGGCAAAGGCGGAGTCGGAAAGGATACTCTCTGCGATATCGCCGGAAAGCATTACAGAACAAGGAACGTGTCCTCAGTCGCACCGATCAAAAAGCTTGCCTCGCTCTGCGGATGGAACGGGGAGAAGGACGACAGATCGAGAAAATTCTTGTCTGATCTCAAGGCTCTTACAGCGGAGTACAACGATTTTCCGACCAGGTGGCTCCGTGAGCAGTACGAGGAATTCTGTATCTCCGATGAAGAAGTTATGTTTGTGCATATCCGTGAGGGCTCAGAGATAGATAAATTTCTGGATGCTACCGGCGGCAGAGCGGTAACGTTGCTTGTCCGAGGAGGGAAGAGAATGCCGGATACAAGATACGGCAATGACTCTGATGACCTCGTTGAGGCATATAAATATGACTATTATTTTACTAACGACCTCCCGCTCGATAAGACGGAGGAGGCCTTTTGCGACCTCCTCCGCAGTATAATCGACAAAAACGGATTCTGACTCAGAGCAGTATGCAGATGAGCCCACTTGAACCCTCGTTGATGATCCTTTCGAGCGTTTCCGAAAGCCGTACGCGTGCATCGTCAGGCATATGAGAGAGCTTTGCATGCAGTCCGTCTGAAATAAGATCGTATATGCTTTTTCCGAACATGTTCGATTCGCGCAGTTTTTTCGGATCCTCTTCAAATTCTGCAATGAGATAGTTCAGCGCCTCTTCGCTCTGCTGCTCGGATCCAACGACCGGAGACAGCTCCGTCTCGATGTTCGCGCGTATCATATGTATGGAATTTGCGCGTGCGGCGAGCTTTATTCCCCATCCTCCGGACTGTTTAACTATCTTCGGTTCGTCAAATTCAAGCTCCTCGGGCTTCGGCATGACTATGCCGTAGCCCTTTTCGTTTACATCGCGCAGCGCGTCTGCAACTTTGCTGTATTCGCGCTTAATCTCGGACAGCTCTTTCAGTTCGCAGAACAGTCGGCGGTCGCTGTCTATCTCGAGTCCCGTAGCGGAGCTCATCGCGGAGTAGAACTCCTCTTTGGAGACAGGTATCGAGAGGGAAGCAGTCCCCTCACCGGCACTTATTTCGACGAGCTTGACGTCGTCGCATTCTGACAGAGCTGTTTTTATATCTCCGAGCTTTTCAACGGATGAGGCGAACGTGTTTATCGTATCGCGCAGACGCTTCCTTGTCGCATCCTCCTTGTCAAGTACGGTGATCCAGTCCGGAAGAGAGAAGGTCATAGCACGGACCGGGAATTCCGAGAGAACAAGATCGAGGATGTGCATTATATCCTCAGCATCGAGGGTCATGCAGTTGACTAGCGCGACGGAAACCCCGTATTTTTTTTCGAGCTCAAGAGCAAGCTCCTGCGTCTGCTGGAGCTCCGGATGAGCGGAGTTGAGGATTATGGCAAACGGTTTTCCGATGCTCTTGAGCTCATTTGCGACCCGCTCCTCTGCCGGTACATAGCTTTCGCGGGGTATCTCTCCGATAGATCCGTCTGTTGTGACGAGCATCCCGATCGTAGAATGCTCCTTTATGACGCGCTCAGTCCCCATTTCCGCCGCCTTTTCGAACGGCACAGGCTCATCGGACCATGGTGTGCGTACCATTCTTGCGGTCCCGTCCTCTTCTGCTCCGATAGCTCCGTCAACTATGTAGCCTACGCAGTCGATCATTCTGACGTTGAGTTCCGCATTGCCTGATACGGTTATCTTTACGGATTCGTCCGGAATGAATTTGGGCTCCGTTGTCATTATAGTTCTGCCTGAGGCGCTCTGCGGCATTTCATCGGTCGCGCGAGAACGGTCGTATTCTTCAGATATGTTGGGGAGTACCAGATTTTCCATGAACTTCTGTATAAAAGTGGATTTCCCGCTTCTCACGGGTCCGACCACACCGACGTATATGTCTCCTCCGGTGCGGCGGGCAATGTCACGGTAAATAGACGTACCTTCCATCTTTAAAACCAAAACTCCTCCTTCCGCCGTATAAGTGCCGCGGCGAAAGAAGCAAAGCTTCCTTTCTCCCCGAAATATATATCTGAGCTGCGCCTTACGGGGAAGGGCAGCAGCTTTTCCGCACGTTCCCCCGCCGGTTCGTGCGGGAGGAAGACTGTTTTTTACAGTTCTTCACACAGCGTTTTGTTAATCCTATGCGGCTGTGCTCAAAAATATGTATCTCATGTTCCGGGCAAAAAAAGCCCGCGTCCATGCGCGGGCTTTTTGGAGATATGTCAGACAACTACTCCGAAGGCGCGGTTTATCGCGCCGCCGATTATTTTTGCGGCGCTCTTGACGACCCCGTCGCAGAGGCGCGGTGTTACATAAGTTACCGGAATCTCGTCGAGCATATCGATCAGCTCGTCTTTTGCTTTTTGATTTCCTGCGCCATCCAGGATATCCAGAGTAAAGACCCGGGAATCGATCATAGTGGGTACCCCTACCGCGATCACCGGGACACCCACCGTATCGCGATTCAAAGGCTTTACGTTATTGCCTACGCCGGACCCCGGGAAAATACCGGTGTCTGATATCTGTATGGTGGTGGCCAGTCTCGATACTGATCTGGCGCATAGCGCATCGATGGCTATAACTATATCTGCGCCGGTGGAGCCTGCCGCTCCTGCGACCATATCCGCCGCCTCGAGTCCTGTGGCGGCGGAGACGCCCGGAGACACTACCGCGATAGAATCGCATTTGAGCTCGTCAAAAAGTTTTTTGTCGCCTCGCATGATGTGGCGGGTCGGATTGCATTCCTCTGCCGACAGCGGACCTACCGCGTCCGGTGTGAGGAGTCTGTTCCCGAGACCGGCGACAAGAAGAGATGCGGTCTTTCCAGTCCGGAAAGGCGAGCACATTTCCGTCAGCTCTTCTGCGAGCAAAGATGTCAGATGAGAGATATCGCTGTCGCACAGCGAGGTGAATTCCGGACTGATTATAGTATGATAGTTTCCGCACGGGCGCCCGATCGATTCCGCGCCTTTTTCACTGCTTATCTTGATGCGCTCCGTCTTCATGTTTCCGCTTTCGGAAGAGCTCCACTCTACACCCGGAATAGTTGTATCCGCTCTGCGTCGTTCGCACGCCAGATCACTGAAAAACAACCCGTTGATTTGTATATAATTATTTACTTTATCCGACATATTCCACCCCGAACGCTTTTTTGAATTTATTTTACCGCTGCTTAACGAAAATATACGGGTGCAGATAATATAGATCGAAAAAAAGCTCACTTTGACAGGATAAAAAAAGCATGATTGTGCAAATCATACAATTGAAAGCCGACTTGTTGTGCAATTCAACGAAAATCAACGCGCTCCGCGTTTTAGATTGAAAATAAAGAAAAATTATGTTATAATTACTACTAAGTATGGGAGTAAATAACGGCACATTTTTTCGCCGGCGCGAGATACCGCGGCAGTTTCCGCTTGCAGAGCGGATGCCTGTACCTATAAAATATTGCTCTCGGAGGAACAAGTATGAAAAAAATTCTCAGTATGCTTCTTGTGCTGTCGACCTTTCTCGGCTGCGCGGTCGGCATGACATCCTGCTCTGATGATGACGAGGGAGCGGAGATAAGCATTTATCTTTCGGATGTGATCTATGATTTCGATCCGACTGAGGTATATACGGACGACAATGCCGTTCAGGTAATGAGCATGCTTTATGAGCCGCTGTTCTCCATAAGCGAGAGCGGTAAGCTTGAGAAAGCCGCGGCAAAAAAATATAAGGTATACGAAGACGAGAGAAAGATAGTGATCGAGTTACGTGAGACCTACTGGTCGGACAGCACGAGACTTGAGGCTCAGAACTTCATATACGCATGGACCAACAGGGTCCTTAACCCCACTCGCGGCAACAGTTCCGCCGTTCTTCTTTACGATATCGTCGGAGCCGTCGAGATAAACGAGGGCAAGCTCGGAGTAAATCAGCTGGGCGCATACGCCAGCGATACATATGAGATAACCATTGAGTACCGTGAGGGCGCTGACTACGAGCAGCTGCTCAGGAACCTCGCCAGCATATCTCTTGCGCCTGTAAAGGAAAATGCGGTAATGAACGGCGACGCATACTGGTCCAAGTCCGCATCCACTATAATAACGAACGGGCCTTTCAAAATTTATTCGCTCGATTACGACAGCGGTACGTTTACCCTGCAGAGAAATGTAGGATATCATAAAGATCCCTTCAAAGGGGCAAGCGACAAGTACATAAAGCCGAACAAGCTCATGACGTTCTGGCTCGAGGATGACGGTACTTTGGCGACCGCACAGCAGCAGCTGGATTCCTCCGATGTCGAAAAATGCATATTCTATATGGGCAATATGACGCTTGAGCAGCGCGCTGCAAATATCAAAAACGCTGTGACGGCGGACACTCTTTCAACATACTCTTATCTCTTCAATACGACTAATCCTCTGTTTGCAAACGAGAACGTCAGAAAAGCGCTCTCTATGGCGATAGACAGAAATGCCATAATTTCCAAGGTCGTATTCGGCAAGCCGGCTACGGGTCTTATACCGGGAACGGTCGGAGACTATAAAAAGACATTCAGAGAGATGGGCAAGGATCTTATTTCCGCAAGTGCGGATATAGAAGGAGCAAAGGCGCTCCTCTCCTCTGTTTCTCTCCCCGATACGGTATCTAAAAATATAAAGATAACCTTTGACGATAATGAGGAGGGCTGGGCGATATTCAATATCGTTAAGTCCGCATGGGAGTCTCTCGGCTTCGGCCTCACGGTAGAGGCTAACGCCGTCTCGTTCACCGAGACGGAGGGGATAATAGATTCTGTGGCCAGTGTCGGCGGAGAGGTCGTTACGGTCACTATAAAGGATTCTACTATCCAGCAGATCTATAAAAATGCCTGCCAGAACGGTGTGTATGACTTCGACGTTCTCGCGATAGATTATCAGATGTTCACGGATGACGCCTTCACGGCGCTCGCGTCTCTTTCTTCGAATTACAACGGAAACGGAATGAAGTATACATATACCACGGATGAGTACGGCAATAAGACGCTGGTATCCGTAAGCGAGCTCACGAATGCCTGCGGATTCACCGATACCGAGTACGACAAATTGATAGACGAGGCCTTCAAGGCCTCCGATCCGGAGCAGCGTTCCGCTCTTCTCCATCAGGCAGAGGAGTATTTGATCGGTAAGATGCCGCTCATCCCAATAATGTTCAACCAGAATTTCTACATAAAATCCAAGGCGCTCAAGAATATAGATGTGGACGGTTTCGGAAACTTCATCTTTAATGAGGTCAGCCTTAAGAATTATGAGAATTACCTCGGTAAGAATGCGGTCGTCCCCTCTTCTAAAGACGAGGAAAATTAAAGGCCGCCAACCCATGACGGCTCTGATCCGCATATCTGCTCCTGCAGGTATGCGGATTTTTTTAATAATTGAAGCACAGTTCAAAAGTGCGGGAGATCTGGCAATGAAAAAGAACAAGCTTGATAATAAAACAGATATAAAGATATTTATTCTGTTTTTGCTCGATAATGTTAATACGCGTCTTGACGATGTTACGCTGTCTGAGATAGTGATGGAGAACGGCGCTATCGATCCGTTCGGCTTTCAGGAGTGCTTGTCGGAGCTTGTAGAAATAGGACATGTATTTGAAGATTCGGAGGACGGCAAAAAATATTACGGGATCTCTGAAAGAGGGCATCTGGTCATAGCAGAGCTTTATGACGAAATAGACGAGGAACTGAGAAAAAAGAGCCTCAGTTGTGCCGCCCGTCTTATAACTCTCCGCCGGAGCGGGATAAGCGTGCGCAGCTCTGTGGAGGAAAAAGGAAACAGGTATTACGGCGTCAATGTAGCGCTTTCGGATAAGCACGGAGATATAATAAGCATAAGCCTCACTGTATCTTCAAAAGGAAGGGCAGAGGAGATAAAGGCGCATTTTGACGGAAATCCTCAGCTGGTTTATCGCGGAGTCATGTCCGCGCTGACCGGAGAGATAGATTTTTTACTATAATTGGAATAAAATTCGGACTATTCAACAATTTTTTTATTTTGCGCATTTGAAAAATTGTATATTTGAGTAAAAATTATCGAATATTTTTTTACAAAACTATTGACAATTTTTATAAAACTGGTATAATATATTTAAAATGCGAGCAGGGTGGAGTATATGAGCGTATCCTACGATGAAAATATAGCTGCTTTGCTTGACGATGTTATAAAAAACAGAAAAGGCGCGTTCGAGACACTTATAAAAATTTACAATCCGATGTTGACTGTTTTGGCAAGCCGATTTTCTTCTCCCGCCTTGTCTTACGATGAGGCAAGACAAGTAGCAGAGATCGCACTGTACCGTGCGGCATGTTCTTACAGAGCGGAAAAACGGGTGAACTTCGGATATTATGCTAAAATTTGTATTTCCAATGCGCTGATGACCGAGAACAAGCGGACCGCAAGAGACGTTAAACTTATTTCGCTGGATGAGTTGAGCGATGAGGCGGGCGGCAGCTTCGTTTTCGGATCGGACAGCCCGGATATAGCGGATTCAATGATAAGCGAGGAGCGCTGGCACAACCTCGTAAAGAGGGCAAAGGAGCTTTTGCCTGAGTATCAGTTCCGTGTTTTTGCGCTTTATTCAGGCGGATGTGATGCCGAAGAGATCTCGAAGATACTCGGAAAGAGCAGAAAATCCGTCGAAAATGCAATATTCCGGATGTTCGTCAAACTGAGGAGCAATAAAACGCTCTTCACCGACTGAAATTTGTTTATATGCCCGTGTAGCTTAAGGGAGAGCGTTGTTATTATATCAAAGGCGTCGGTTGGAATCCGTCTAAGGGCAAAATTATAACCTATTTTAAGTGAGGAAAGAAAACATGTACCAGGACAAGACATTGAAGTGCAAGGATTGCGGAAACGATTTCGTTTTCACCGCAGGCGAGCAGGAGTTTTACGCAGAGAAGGGCTTCCAGAACGAGCCTCAGAGATGCAAGGCCTGCCGCGATGCACGCAAGAACGCTCAGAGAGGTAACAGAGAGATGTTCACCGCTATCTGCGCAGATTGCGGAAAGGAAGCAAAGGTGCCCTTCAATCCTACCGATGGTAAGCCTGTATATTGCAGCGAGTGCTATGCAGCAAGAAAGAACAGAGAGGGCTGATAAGGTTTCGGCTCTGTTTGGCGAGCAAGTCGCCGGGCTAAGACAAAAGCCGCAGAAATTTCTGCGGCTTTTGTCTTTTTTTGTGCTGATAAGGTACCGAAAAGTACAGATACGGTACAGCTCTGAACAAGGCTAATAAAACACAACTCTCTGACAGGCGTAGCTGTGAAAATATTCCGGTGATGAGGAGAGCGGAGTAAAGTTAAGACCTTGTATCGGGGCGCGAAGTTGTTTAAGGCGATTAAAGAGCAGGGCGATTTTTAGATCAATGCTCGGCATTGCGGATTGGACCGGCAGTGTTTTCTCAAGGATCAAAAGAGCAGTGTGAAGTTACGGCACGGATCTGTTTACGGCGAGGGAGTAGGAGAGCAGGAAGATAAGATTCCGGGGCATGGTCGGTTTTGCGCTATAGCTTTGCTGTTCCGACCCATAAAAATTGCCGCAGGAGAGCTTGAGACGGGAATACTCTCCGGCTTTGCTGTTTTGCCCGGAAAGGCTTTTTTTTACAATATGAGAATAATTTTATCCTCTGTGCTTATTTTTGGGAAAAATGAAAGAAATCCGGCGGCCGGTTTTGCCGTAAAATTTTATCCTCTATGCTTATCTTTGGGGAAAAATGATCAAAATGATCAATAAAATATTCGAGCGCCGTATTGAAAAGGACTGAGATCTACTCGGAAGGTTTTCCGAGATATCCTATGCCGTTCGCCATTATACCGTTTACCGCTCCGGCGATCTCCTCCGGGCTCTCTCGCCATCCGCTTTTCATCCAGCCCTGAAGTATGCTGATGACTCCGGCGCTGACGAACGCATAATAGAATTCTATCTGTTTTCTTGTCGCTCCGGAAAAGTGTTTGATATAGGCTTCTATACATATATCATGTCCGATATTTATAAGTTTTTCCGGGAATGTCTTATCGCCGCACGGTCCGAGTATCGCAGAGGTGATATCCGAAAACTCTTTTATAACACGGAATACGTCCGGGCTTATCATGAAAGGAGTTATCGCCGCATTTCCGCCCTCTACGAGCGGCTTCAGCGCGTTTATCAGTTCTCCTACCATCTCCTCCTCTATTTTTTCGAGAAGATTGTATATATCGGTATAATGAGAATAGAACGTACCTCTGTTTATTCCTGCCTTTTCGCAGAGCTCCTTTACCGATATATCGGTGACCGGCTTATATGCCATAAGATCAGTCAGGGCCTTTCTTATCAGCATTTTAGTGATGCGCGTTCTGTGGTCGTTTGTTAATTTTTTCAAAACATCAGCACCTTTCCGACACATAATGTATGATGTGTATATTAAAATACATAATCGCGGATATCAGATCATTGCTACTTTCATCCAAATATATTATACTATAAGCGGAAGGATAAATCAACACGGTGATCATTTATCTTTAAAAAAGGAGGTGCTGTTATATGAACGGCAATATATATATTGTCACCGGCGTTAACGGACATCTCGGTAATACAGTTGCACGCAAGCTTTTGAGTACAGGTAACAACGAGGTCCGAGGTCTCATACTGCCCGGTGAGGTCAGAAAACTCGACGGAGTCCATTATTTTGAGGGTGACGTCAGGGACAAAGATTCGCTGAGACCGCTTTTTGAGGGTGCCATGGGCGCCGATATGTATGTCATACACACCGCGGGCATAGTGGATGTAGGAGACAGTCTTGACTCGAGGATGTATGACGTAAACGTCAAGGGAACGGGAAATATCATTGATCTCTGCTTTGAATACGGAGTAAAGCGGCTGGTCTATGTAAGCTCGGTGCATGCGATACCGGACTTCGATCATATGCGTGTGCTGACCGAGGTGGACAGCTTTTCGCCGGAGTTGGTAGACGGTGGATATGCCAAGACTAAGGCTGCGGCCTCTCAGTCCGTTATCGAGGCAGTTGGGAAGGGTCTTGACGCAGTGATAGTTCAGCCGTCCGGGATAATAGGCCCATACGGCTCAGGAGATAACTATCTTGTTAAAATGATTTCTGATTATATAACCGGAAAGCTGGGGGCTTGCGTCCGCGGCGGATATGACTTTGTCGATGTGCGCGACGTTGCGGACGGTTGTCTGTCCGCTCTAAAGAACGGACGGAGAGGAGAATGCTATATTCTCTCGAACAGATATTACGAGATATACGACATACTTAATATGGCGAGAAGGGTATGCAAGGTACGCCGCGCGCTTATGCTGCCGATGTGGATGGCAAAACTAGCCGAGCCTTTCATAGCTCTCGTTGCAAAACTCAGAAGGAAAAAGCCGCTATATACAAAATACTCGCTCAAGACGCTTGAATCAAACGATAAGTTTTCGCACGATAAGGCTACAAAGGAGCTCGGGTATTATCCGCGTGACCTTTTCAGGACGGTCAAAGATACCGTATACTGGCTTGTAAAATCGCAGAAAAATAAAAAGATAAAGCTCAGAGGCTGAGACCGGCTCCGCCGTCCGCTTTGTACGGACGGCGGAGTTTTTCGTCCGATATTCACCTGAGCGGATATACGTTGCAGGTTGATTTAATTTTCGGGTTATGCTATAATTTTATAAAGCGGTGTTCAAATGCCGCTTTCGGAGGCTAAAGTGAGCAATATTTCAGATATATGTAATGAATGGCTTGAGCAGATATCGAATGGGCGTGCCCCCGGAAGCATTATCCGTATACTGGCGGTAGGGTGCTCCGCAGCCGTGACCGAATGCCTCTCCGGAGAGGGGAGGATCGTATATGAGGCGGATATATCGAACATACCCGAAGACGGTGCATTCGATCTTGCAGTGGCTTTTATACCCGGCGGAGATGAGGGGATATTTCCGGAGGTCTTGAGATATGCGCTTTTGCTCGCGCAGGGCGGTGTTCTCATTCTGGCATCGCAGGGCGGGGGAGAGGATACCCTCGATAAGATGACCGGTGCTGTACGCGCCGCAAGGCTTTTGCCGGAGCGACGCGGGATATACGGTGGCACAGCGGTTTTGAGCGCGCGCCGGATATGAGTTCACGGTCTTGTCCGTATCGTAGGAGGAGTGATGCGGTATGATCCTTTCAGCACTCGGAGCGGCGTTTATTTTCGCCGACCTTATTATTTTTCCGTTCGGGAGAATATTCGACGCGATCCCGGATATTATAGGCTATCTGATCATCTTAAGGTGGTATTCTGCGGCTCCTGAGGTATGCCGGGACAGGCGCCTTCTTCGCACGCTTTACTCAGGTGCGGCTTTTTCGATCCTGGTATCTGCCGCTCTTCTTGCTGTTCCTGCAGGGCACGGGGGCTTTTATACCGCGGCGTATGCGGTCCTTTTTTATGCGGACTGCGCCCTAACTTTATCGGTCGGTCACCGGCTGATGCTCTGCTTTGTAAGGCTGGAGCTTTTATGCGGAATAGATCTTCAGACCGCATTTCTCAAAAGGGCGTTTCTTCTCGCCGCTTTCGCTCATGCATCTGCCTTTCCGCTAGCTGTTTTCGGACTGCACTTCGTTGCCATCGCCGCAGATCTCGTTCCCGGGGCGTATTTCGCCTTTGTGCTCTTTACCTCGGCAAAGATATACAGGAGGGCAGAACGGCTGCAGTCTGAGCTCGCCGCCGCAGAAGGGAATGAGCAGGCAAACAAAAAAGGCCCCCGTGGGGACCTCTGATGGAGCTGGTGATGTGACTTGAACACATGACCTGCTGATTACGAATCAGCTGCACTACCGACTGTGCTACACCAGCATTCCGGAATTTACCGACGCTATATATTGTAGCATCAAAGCGCTGTTTTGTCAAGTATTTTTAATTTAATTGTAAAATAAATCGGAGCTTGTCTTATGGATCTTTTCAGCCAGAATACTATAAAAGAATTGATGCGTGACGCGGGGATAACGTTCAGACGGGATTACGGACAGAATTTTCTGACCAGCAGGACGATAACAGAGAGAATAGCGGATGATTGCAGCGACACGGAAGACTGCATGATATTCGAGATAGGTCCCGGGATAGGTACTCTTACAAAAGAGCTCGCTATGCGGTACAGAAAGGTCGTGGCTGTTGAGATAGACAGCGGTATAATACCGGTGCTCGGGCGGACACTTTCGGAATTTGAAAACGTCAAAATAATAAACGCAGATATAATGAAGACGGATATACGCAAGCTGACAGAGGATGAGTCCCAGGGACTTAAGGTATATGTCTGCGCAAATCTGCCGTATTACATAACTACGCCTATACTTATGTCTTTGCTTGAGTGCGGTGTCCCGTTCGAGGCGATAACGGTCATGGTGCAGTCAGAGGTGGCCTCGCGTCTCTGTGCCGCTCCAGGAACGGCGGAATACGGCGCGATCACCGCGGTGCTTGGTTATTACGGGAGCGTCTCTCGGCTGTTTACCGTTCCTGCTGGGTGTTTCATACCGATGCCCAAGGTGAATTCTGCTGTTGTAAGGATAGATCTTTTCCGGGACAGAGATGTAAAACCGAAGGATGAAAAGCTGTTCTTTGCGACAGTGCGCGCCGCGTTCGAAATGCGGAGAAAGACTCTCTCAAACGCACTGTACTCGGCTTTCCCTCAGCTCGGCAAGCAGGGAGCGACGGACGCTATAACAGCATGCGGTTTCCGCCCAGATATACGGGGTGAGAGACTTTCCACATCGGATTTCATCGCGCTGTCAGACCGGATATACGAGCGTCTTAGATACTGTCAAGCTGATAATGTACGCCGCTGAAAAGAGCCCGTCGTAAAGACGGGCTCTTTTTATGTTTTATGGTGAATTATACTATCAAGTGCAACACTTTTAAGAAATAAAACACTCATATTGAATCCTGTGTTATAATGAAGTTACCACACAACAAATAACAAAAGGAGAATTCAATATGAGCTATACCCA
>CALWTR010000051.1 GCA_944384525.1 uncultured Clostridia bacterium | reverse complement strand
AAATTGATCATTTCTTTAAAATAAGAGATTTTTTCCCGAAAAAAGCGGAAAAATCCCAATGATATAACAATAATTCAAATTATTTTCAGCTCTAATATGACACAACTTCTGACAGAATATTTACTGTCGGAGGTTATCCATGAAAATCGATCTTAAAATTTTAACATTTGTTTTTCCGGTGATCGTTTCCGCGGCTATCTCAACACCGGCAGGTGCTGAAGCATTTCATACAAGCGCCTCTTCCACCGAAGTCATAGCTGAGACTGTGAGCGCTTTTCCGGAACAATATCTCCCCTGTCTCTCTTCAGCGTCTGTATCCGTCAGCGCCTCGAGCGCCGCGCTTTATGAGCCTGAGACCGGGTCATTTATATATGAAAAGGACGGCAGGACCCGGCGCGGAATGGCGAGCACGACAAAAATAATGACGGGACTTGTCGCTATAGAAAACTGTCCACTCGACAGGCATGTGAAGATAGATCCGCGCGCCTGCGGCACCGAGGGCTCATCTATCTATCTCAAGCCCGGAGAAGAGCTTACCATGGAGGAGCTGCTGTACGCCTTGCTGCTGAACAGCGCAAACGACGCCGCTGCCGCGATAGCCTACGAGGTCGGAGGCAGCATAGAGGGGTTTGCCGCCATGATGAATGCGCGCGCGGAAAAACTCGCACTGCGAGACACCCACTTCATGAATCCGCACGGCCTTGATGACAAAGAACACTACACTACCGCCTGCGACCTGGCAATAATTACTGCCGCCGCGCTGAAAAACGACTGCTTCCGCACGATAGTGTCGACATATAAAAAAACCATACCCGGATCTGCTCCGGGCACACAGCGTTATCTTGTCAACCACAACCGACTGCTCAAATCGTTCAGCGGCAGTATAGGAGTAAAGACCGGATTTACCAGAAAATGCGGCCGCTGTCTCTGCGGCGCGGCGGAGCGAGACGGACTACGCCTTATATCAGTCACGCTCAACGCGCCGGACGACTGGAATGATCACAAAAAAATGCTGAGCACCGGTTTTTCAATGCTGGAGCTTAGGACCCTCGCCGACAAAAAAGACCATACCTACCAGATACCTGTGGTAAACGGCAGAGAGCAGACGCTGACTGTCTCTATCGATGACGATATACGCGCCGTAGTCGAAAAAAGCAGCGGCGTCTCCAAGTCGGAGGTCCGGCTCATAAAATACGCCGTTGCCCCGATAGCAGAGGGCGAAATACTCGGCGAAGTGATCATCGACCTCGGCGACGGCAGACTAATACGCTCACCGCTCAAAGCGGAAAAAAGCATAGAAAAAACGAAAGAAAAAAAGCGATTTTTCGGACTTTTCCCTTTTTAAAGCAAATCAAAACAAAAGGACACCACAGCACAACTGTTCAGATCGGAGCAATATGGAAAAAATCAGACTTCAAAAATATTTTTCAGACTGCAAAATAATGTCAAGAAGAGCCGCTGAGGAAGCTATACTATCCGGAAAGGTAGAAGTAAACGGGCACCCTGCGGCTCTGGGTATGAAGATAGACCCGGAGACCGACACCGTGACTTATCTTGGAAAAAAGATCGAGCACGGGAGCGGCGAGCATATATATATAATGCTCAACAAGCCGCGCGGTTATATCTGCAGTACATCCGACCCGCAGGGTAGAAAATGCGTCACCGAGCTGATCGGCGATGATGTCGGACGGATATATCCTGTCGGCAGGCTCGATCTGATATCCGAGGGGCTTCTGCTGCTGACAGACGACGGAGAACTGTCATGCCGACTTACACATCCGAGCACATCCCTCCCCAAGGTATATAGGGTAAAGGTAGGAGGCGAGGTAACTGAGCGGCAGTATGAGATACTGACATCGCCCTTAGTTATAGACGGATACAAAATAAAGCCGGTCAAGGTCGTATTCGGAGGATCAGACGAGAGCGGAACCGTACTTAAAATGACTCTGACAGAAGGCAGGAACAGGCAGATAAGAAAAATGTGCGAGGCGGCCGGACTGACAGTCAAGCGTCTTTCCCGAATTTCGATAGGAGACCTCAAGCTCGGCGGGCTTCCGGTCGGAAAATGGAGGTATCTCACCCCAAAAGAAGTAGATTACCTATGCAAAACCAAACACGGAGATAAAAAATAATGCTTACTGTAAAACCTATAGAGAGCAAAGAGGAGCAGAAGAAATTCTGCGAGCTCTGCGGCATAGATTTCTGTCCGGATATGTTCGCTTACGCCGCAAGAGTATCCGGAGAATTCATAGGCATGTCCCAGTTCAATATTGAAAACGGAACAGGATACATAAAAGACCTTCTGCTTGTCCCCGGAAAAGATGATGACGAGGCTCTGTTCATAATGGGGAGAGCAACAATGAATTTCATCGACCTGTGCGGAATTCACAAATGCCGTGCCGACCGCGGAGCCGGAAAGATCATGAAGCTGATCGGCTTCCGAGAGGCTGAAGACGGGACGCTGTTCTGTGATATGACAGGTATGTTCACTTCAGGATGCGGCGGAAAACACTGAAGATCGAGCATGCATTTTCACATTATATGAGCACTTATTTTCATATCGCTAAGAAAGAGAGTTAAAAGCCATGAAGATAGTTGTGATCGGCGGAGTTGCCGCCGGAACCAAAGCGGCGGCAAGGCTCAAGCGAAATGACCGCGCCGCAGAGGTAAAGATATTCACTAAAGGAGAAGACATATCTTACGCAGGCTGCGGTCTTCCCTACTTTATCGGAGGTATGATACCGTCACGCAAACAGCTTATCGTAAATACTCCCGAAAAATATGAGGGACTGACAGGAGCCGAGGTCGTTACCGGCTGTGAGATAAAGTCGGTCGACACACAAAAAAAGACAGTTACCGGTATAAAAGACGGTCGGGAATTCACTGAACATTATGACAAGCTTATTATAGCCTCGGGAGCTGTTCCGTTCGTTCCGGATATGCCGGGCAAGGATCTCAGCGGAGTGTTCTGCGTCAGGACGCCGGATGACGCTACCGGACTTTCAGACTACATAAGAGATAAGTCATGCCGCAGTGCTGTCATAGCCGGAGCGGGATTTATCGGTCTGGAGGTCGCTGAAAACCTGAGTTCACTCGGGCTTGACGTCACCGTAGTTGATGCCGCACCCCAGATAATGCCTAACGCTTTTGATCCGGAGATGGCTGACTATGCTGCACGCCGCCTTGAAAGCGCCGGTATACATTTACTGACCGGAAACAAGATAACCTCTGTCCTCGGTAAAGAACGCGCAGAGGGACTGGCGACGGAAAAAGGAGATATCCAGGCGGACGTGACCGTACTTGCCATAGGTATCCGCCCCTCAACGGCGTTCCTTGAGGGCAGCGGGATCAAGACCTTTAAAGGCACTGTGCTTACAAACGAAAAGATGGAAACGAATGTTCCCGACGTATATGCAGCGGGAGACTGCGCAATGGTCAGCAATATGATTACCGGAGAGTCTATGTGGTCCGCAATGGGTTCAACAGCCAATATCGCGGCGCGCGTAGCCGCAAACGCCATATCCGGAAAGCCCGCCTCATACCGCGGAGCGCTGGGTACCGGAGTTGTCCGGCTCCTGCCGGATCTGAATGCAGGCCGCACAGGTATGACAGAATCTCAGGCGCGCGCCTCCGGATACGATCCTGAGACGGTCGTCTGCGTGACTGACGACAAGGCGCACTACTACCCCGGCAGTTCCTTCTTCATCACAAAGCTGATCGCAGACAAAAAAACGCACCGTCTGCTCGGTATACAGGTATTCGGTTCCGGCGCAGTTGACAAAATGGTCGATATTGCAGTAACGGGGATAGCCGCGAAGATGGCTATAGAGGATTTTGATACTCTTGATTACGCATATGCGCCGCCCTTCTCTACGGCAATACACCCATTCGTACAGGCCTGCTATGTACTTGAAAACAAACTTATCGGAGAGCTTGAAACAATAACTCCGGCGGAATACGCCGCAGGAAAAGCCTCTGATTACCGCGTTATAGACGTGCTTCCCGCCCCAGGAATACCCGGCGCAGAATGGATCGACCTCTCTGAGGTAAACGGTCCCGTCCCCGGTATCGACAAGGATGAAAAGCTGCTTCTTGTATGCGCGAGAGGAAAGCGAGGATACTTCCTTCAGAACAGGCTTAAATTCTACGGTTATACCAATACCCGCGTACTTGAAGGCGGAAAGACTTTTAATGTTGTCAAAGTCAAAGCGAAATAACTTTAATGCAAACAAAAAAGACCGATACCGTATACAGCGGCCCGGTCTTTTTTGTATTATTTCAGAGTTATAACGGTAACTCCGGCATCACCCTCACCGTACTCGCCGTGACGGTAACTTTTGATACGCTTATCCGTTTTGAAATTTTTCCAGAGATATGCCCTCAGTGCTCCTGTGCCTTTCCCGTGGATTATACGCACGGAATTGACACCTGCAAGTATCGCATCATCCAGATATTTATCGACGACAAACCATGCGTCCTCTCCTATCATTCCACGGACGTCCGCCTCCGGCTTGAAGGCAGTCACCTGCGACAATTTTGCGCGTGACGCCGGTGCAGCAGGAGCCGGCTGTGGCTGCTTGACAACTATATTTTCATCGCCCTCCAGGAGCCTAAGCTTATCGAGCGGGACCTTTGCTGTCAATACTCCTGACTTGACCGTTATATTTCCCGACCTGTCCGCAAGAGACGTTACCTCAGCGGTACATCCGAGGGTAACTACATAGACACGGTCGCCTTTCACAAGTTCGCGCGGGAGCTTATAGTCGGAATCGAGAGATATCTCGCGCAGTTTATTTGAGGAATAAAGCTCCTCGGAGCGTCTGAGAGATTCACTGATGCTCTTTCTGGCCTCAGCCGCCATTCTGTTTCTCTTTTCCCTGTCCTCTTGTTTTCTTACATCCTCGAGTTGTCGGAATATGAACTCGCTCGACGCCCTGGCGGAGTCGAGGATGCGTCTTGCCTTTGCAAGCTCGTCCGATATCTCTTTCTCGCTCTTCTCCATACGGCGCCTGAGTTTCTCCTCAGACTCGTTCTTAAAGCGCTCGTACTCGACTCTCAGCCGTTCTGCGATCTCTTTCTGCCTCTCGAGCTCTATTCTGCTGTTATCGAGCTTTTCTATAACGTCCTCAAACCTTTTATTATCATTTTCTATAAAAGATTTCGCGGCGGAAACTATCTCCGGATCAAGTCCCAGTTTCTCGGATATCGCAAAAGCGTTAGATTTTCCCGGGGCACCTATGATCAAGCGGTAAGTCGGACGCAGAGTATTTATATCGAATTCGCAGGATGCATTCTGAACGCCCTCGGTCTCAAGAGCATACGCCTTCAGTTCCGCATAATGCGTTGTAGCGGCGCAGGTCGCGCCTGAACGGCGCACCTTCTCCAGTATAGCCACTGCGAGAGCCGCTCCCTCTATCGGATCGGTACCCGCCCCGAGCTCATCGAAAAGCACAAGAGACCGGTCGGATATATCGCGCAGTATCCCGACAATATTGACCATATGGGAAGAAAATGTTGACAGAGACTCCTCAATGCTCTGCTCGTCTCCTATATCCACGAGTATCTCGCCGAAGACTCCGACCTCGCTCTTCTCATCTGCTGGTATCTGCAAGCCGGACTGCGCCATAAGTGAGAGCAAGCCTAAAGTCTTAAGAGACACCGTTTTTCCGCCGGTATTAGGGCCGGTTATTATGATTGTATCGAATTCCCCTCCAACCGATATATCTATCGGGACAACTTTTTCTCTCGGTATCAGCGGATGTCTGGCTCTTTTCAGGTCTATCCTGCGTTCCTTTACTATGACCGGTCGCTCGGCTTTCATTCTGAACGCAAGAGATGCACAAGCAAAATAAAAAGCGAGCTCGGTCACGTTATAGTAATCGAGCCTCAGCGAGGAGGAAAATCCGGCGCAGTCAGCGCTCAGTTCCATGAGTATCCGCTCCATTTCATGTTCCTCATCGCTTTTAAGCGTGCGAAGTTCATTGTTCGCCTCAACGACAGACATGGGCTCCACAAACAGAGTGGCTCCTGATGCAGACGTATCGTGGACAAGACCCTTTATTTCGTTCTTATGCTCGGCTTTAACAGGGACGACATACCTGCCGTTCCTCACAGTAACTATATTTTCCTGCAGATAATTGAGCCGCGCACCGCCCATAAATGACTGCAGAGTCTCCTTGATACGGTTGTTCGCTGCTCTTATTTTTCTTCGTATTTCGGCAAGCAGAGGGCTCGCTTCATCAGCCATCATGTCCTCGGTCAATATGGCTTTGGTGATCTTGGTCTCGAGTGCACGGTTTGTCATCAGCCTTGCAAATATCTCGTCAAGTGATGTATCGAAAAGCCGATTTATCCCTATATAATCCGAAAGTCCTCTTGCACAGGCAAGTAATGACGCGACCTCAAGAAGTTCCTTCATTGTAAGGGAGGCTCCCTTATCCGCTCTTTCTATCGCCTCAGGCACGAGCGGACAATCGGAAAAGGATGGATGACCCTTTGCATTGACAAGTCTCTTGGCGTCATCGGTGCGCGTCTGACGAAGTATTACTTCGTCGTAATCGGCGCTCGGCGTAAGAGTCATAGCCTTTTCCTTTGCACCGGCGGTAGAGGCGCATTCAGAGAGCATATTTATTATTTTATCATACTCAAGCGTCTGAAGAGATTTGTTAGTGAACAGCATCTTTTCGTGTCACTTCCTTATAAAAATCAAGTGTTTGAAAATTGCGCTCAAGGTGGTTGAGCGTATAAAGTTCCGCGGCACGGGAAAAAAGAGAAAGATCCTCGTCGGAGATACGGAACGAAAACAGGCGCTCAGGCGGACAGTGTATGCAATAATTGAAAGCTGTTCTTGCCCCGTCTGACAAAACGGCGCTTATCGCCTCTGTTCCGCTATCTTCATATACATATTCTTTTATCTCGTTTGCCTTCTTTCTGCATTCGTCGCAGACGATATTGCCATCCATTATCATGAGGATGAAATCACCGTCGCTCCTGCCGCATTCAGAGCATTCCGAGACATCGGGCATAAAGCCGATAACAGACATTGCACGTATCTCAAACGCGGCCTTGATCAGCGGGAGAGGATATTTACCGGTCGATACCGCATAGAGAGAATTCAAAGTGACGCGCAATAGCTCTGTCTCCGCCTCCTCGGTTCCTACAAAGCTTATTATATCAACTATATATGCGGCGAGCGCCAAGGATTCTATCGAATTTCTGAGCTCGAAAAAACTCTCTGCAAGTTCAGCCTCCCGCACCCACATATGATCGCCCTTTTTATAGAGCACATAGCTGCCGTAGCAAAAGAGCTGGGTCGCCGCCATCATCCTGCTACGGAGCGAGCGAGCACCTTTCGCAGAGGCGGTCACTATCCCTCTCTCTTCAGTAAACAGAGTTATGAGCCTGTCCGACTCATTGATATCGACGGTCCGTATCACCAGGCCTTTTACCTTAACAAGCATCAGTCGTCCTTTCCGTAACCGAAGTTGCTGAGATTAAAGTCGCTCTCCCGCCAATTCTCCTTCACCTTCACCCAAAGGTCGAGGTAAACACGCACGCCCAGAAATTTCTCAAGATCCTGCCGAGCATAGCTGCCGACGGTCTTCAGCGCGGATCCGCCCTTCCCGATGATTATACCTTTGTGAGAGGCTTTCTCGCAATATATCGTAGCTCTTATGCTGACAAGGTCGCCCTTCTCCTTGAACTCCTCAACAGAGACCGCCGTGCCGTGAGGTATTTCATCGTTCAGGGTACGAAGCAGTTTCTCCCTTATTATTTCCGCTGCTATCTTCCTCTCCGGCATATCTGTTATAACGTCGCCTGGGAAAAACCAAACGCTCTCATGCAGATATCTTTTGCACTCTTCAAGCAGAATATCTATTCCCTTACCGTTTTTAGCGCTCGTCGGCACAACTGCATCAAAATCATGGACGGCCGCATATGCTGATATGGTCCTGCCAAGGAGAGCCGCATCCGACGTATCAGTCTTATTTATTACCAGCACCGACGGCAGACGTGCGGATTTTATCCGGCTGATTATCTTTTCCTCTATATCTCCGACGCTACCGTGCGGCTCAGTAACAAGGATCGCCGCATCCGCACCCCCGAGAGTATCGTTTACCGTGTTGACCATATAATTTCCGAGCTTTGTCCTCGGCGTATGTACTCCGGGCGTATCAAGGAAAACGAACTGATCCTCGCCGGTAGTCAGGATCCCGGAGATCCTGTTTCTTGTGGTCTGCGGCTTTTTTGAAACTATCGCCACCTTCTCGCCCACTATACCGTTGAGGAGCGTAGATTTACCGACGTTCGGTCTTCCCACGATAGCTATAAATGCTGTTTTTGTCATGTTATTTTACCTTTATCACGGAATTCAGCGATTCCATTATCTCCCTTTGTCTTCTGCACATATCCTCTTCCTCTGCCTCTCCCTTCTCATGATCGTAGCCGAGGAGATGAAGCACCGAGTGGACCGCAAGGAAAGCCGCCTCGCGGTACAGCGAATGCCCGAGCGGCTCCGCCTGTTCCCCCGCTCTCTCCAGCGATATCACTATATCTCCGAGTTCCACCGGCCCATATTTTCCCGCGTCCGAGAGCTCGTCCGCCTCATATAGAGGAAAGGACAGCACGTCCGTAGCCGAATCCTTGCCGCGGTACTCACGGTTAAGACCGCGTATGTATTCGTTGTCGCAGAATGTGACCGAAACCTCCGCGTCTCCCGGAAAATTCTCGTGCTGAAGAGAACATTCAACCGCTCGACGTATCAGGCGGCGCAAATAAAAACCTTTTACCCTACCGGTCTTGTCTGAAAATATCACGCGAACACGGCGGCACGCACTTTGACCAGAGATACAAGTCTCTCTACTCATTTTTCACTTACCTGTCTCCGTCTGAAACTCTGTGCATCATGAGCCTGCGGAAGATCCTTTTCATATTTATCATAAGCGCTAATTATATCGCGTACAAGCCTGTGTCTGACAACGTCGCTCTTGCTGAAGTTATGGACAGTTATACCATCTATATTTCTCAGTATTTTAGTCGCTATGGCGAGTCCGCTCTTCTTCCCGAACGGAAGATCCGTCTGAGACGGGTCGCCCGTGACGACTGCCTTTGAATTTACTCCCAGCCGAGTCAGAAACATCTTCATCTGCTCCGAGGTAGTATTCTGCGCCTCATCCAGTATTATAAAGGAATCATCGAGAGTCCGTCCTCTCATATAAGCGAGCGGAGCTATCTCGATCGTGTTTTTTTCAATATATCGCTGATAATTCTCCGCCCCGAACATCTCGTAGAGCGCATCGTACAGAGGTCGGAGATAAGGATCTATTTTGCTCTGCAGGTCGCCCGGGAGAAATCCGAGCCGCTCTCCCGCCTCTACGGCAGGTCGGGTCAGGATGATACGTGATACCCGCTTGTTGCGCAGAGCGTCCACCGCCATCGCTACCGCGAGAAAGGTTTTCCCGGTACCTGCGGGACCTATGCCAAAAACTATCGTGCTGTTTTTTATCGCCTCTACATACTTCTTTTGACCTATTGTCCTGGGCTTTATCGGTTTTCCGCGGTTGGTCATGCAGATAACGCCCTTTTCAAACTCGTCATATCCCTCGTCCGCGCCGTCCGACACGACATCGATTATATAATCGACGCTTCTGTCGCTTATTTCCTCGCCGTTCCCGGCGACACGTCCCAGATATTTAAAGACCTTATAAGCCTTTTCTACATCACTTTCATTCTCGCCGGAGATCACTACCGCGTCGCCGGAATCATCAGACACACGGCGGTTAGATACGGAAACACCGAAATGCTTCTCTATTTTTTTAGCGTTTACATCAAATGCTCCGAAGATCGCCGCAGTCGCATCGCTAGACCCGGTCATAAAAAGTTTTTCAGCCATTAGTCCCTCCGTTTCCTTAAACATCCTCCGAGGCATAGCGCCGCATCCGTCAAAACGCTCAGCCGACCTCGAATACACTTTCCTCTGCTATATCCTTGAGGAGCAGGAGCTCGCACTTCATACGGTAACCGTCGCCGGTAAATTCTCCCGATGTACTTCTTGAAAGAACATCACATCCGGCAGACGCCTTCAGTATCTCGATATTCAGAAGTTCAGATGCTGTCTGCGCTGCCTCGGCCTCGCTGATAACTTTTTCGGTATCAGAATACTCCCGGTAATACGTTCTTTCAATGCTTATCGGCAAGCGCGCAATACCGAAAAAAGTCAGCTTGTCATCTTCTTTTATTATATCACATTCCTGCGGTATATTTCCAGATGATTTGAAAATATTTATCTTCATCCCGAAAAAGTCGAGAGTAACGGAACACAGCTTTTCACCGGCATATTCCTTTACGTTTCTTACAAGCGGGACAAACACTTCGGCGGTGCGGCCGACCCTTGCCAACACTGACCCCTCGGAATGTACCATCCCGCCGCCTTTGTCCGGGCTCATTATACCGGATATGAGAACGTCTCCCTTTTTGACGCTCTCTCCGACAGCGACCACCTGCTCTCCGACGCCGACCGTAACCTCTTCGATCACGCCGCCCTCAGAGGCAACTATATTGGAGTATCCCTTTGTGCCCTCTCCCCCATTTCCGTCACCTTTATCCTTTTCTATCACCTCGACATACGCAACTCCGCCGACACGGTTGACCGTCAGCCAGGACAGGTCTCCGTAAACGCTCAACACCTCAGTCCTGACTCGATCGCCGTCAAACTCCTTCCAGGATGCTCCGCTGTAAAGTCCGGCGTTCTCAAGCTGTTCCTCTATAACGAAATCCGGTATCGTACTGTTGCCGCTTACGCGAACGTCCCAGACAACGCCTCTGCAGAACAGAGTGACCAATACAGCTACCGGCAGAGCGGCAAACAGCCCGTACCTATGCCTCTCTGAGATCAGATATCCGAGCATCCCCTTTACTCTGCTTTTGCGATAAGGTATGTTTTCCGCATCGAACGCAGAGCATATTTTTTTGACCCTGGAGGGAGATGCCCTCAGGATCATATCATCTCCACGCTCTTCCGGGAAAAACTGTATTCCGTGCTTCAGCGCGGCGTTCATGGCCGCAACTCGAAATTCTGCCGGAAACGTTATCTCATAATACCCAAGAAAATCAAAGCCTTTTCCCATCAAATCTAACACCTCCGATCGCACCGAATACTTCGACGCGTCCGTTCTCAAACACGGACATTTTAAGTCCGCTGCCGTATACCTCTATCGTGCCGTGACCCACAGACAAAACAAGATTTTCCGGAGAAAAATCAGCTATTCTCTCAACTCCGGAAACCAGCACGGATATCCCGCTGCGGAGCGCGTCCGCCTCCATGTGAAAATGCCGGACGTCCGGACATTCGGGGACAGCGGCTTTTTTCTCCTTTTTTATCATACCGATACAGACCTCTCTCATAAATAACTATATAGAATAATATGACGGGGATGGTGAGGTAATGACCGCCGGAGGCAAGCTGAAAAGAAAAGAAAGGATGTCAACAATTTTATCGATCGCACTGCTTCTGTTATCTCTGTATTTCTCCGGAGCAATATCCTCCGCGGTCAGGGATTCTCTTAAAATGTGTATAAACTCCGTAGTTCCGACGGTGTTTCCCTTTATGATAATCTCTGAGTTCATCTCCGCCTCCGCATCTTCTCCGGGACCTCTCTCGCGTATTTTCGGGAAAATTTTCGGAATGAACGACAGAGCCGCATGCGCTTACGCAGTAGGCTGTACATGCGGTTTCCCGGTCGGAGCAAAATCCGCCTGCGATCTCAGGCGTACAGGGATCATAGGTCGCGATGAATCAGAACGCCTTATGGCAATATCAAACAGCGCAAGTCCGGCGTTTGTCATAGCCGCAGTAGGAGCCGGGATGCGCGGCAGCATTTCGGACGGTATCGCACTGTACTCTATTACTTTGATTTCCTCCGCGATAACAGGCATCATCTTGAGAGGCCGAAGAAAAAATGAAGGTCAAAGCGATACTGAATCCAGGTACGGAGATGTAAAAGAAAACAGTTTTGAGCTTGTAAGGTCGGTAAGGAACGCCGCGGAAAACACGCTTTACATATGCGCCTTTACCGCTATGTTCGGCGCTGTATATGCTATTGCCGGAAAATGCATAAAGAGCGGATGGCTGTATCTTGCGATCGCGGTGACCGGTGAGGTATCATCCGCCGCCTCCCTTCTCTCATCGCCCGACGTTTCAGAGCCGCTCTCCTTCATACTTACCGCGTTTGCTCTCTCCTTCTCAGGCTTGTCGGTGTTTTTACAAAGCGCCGTTTTTGCCGCCGGGACAGATATACGTATGCACAGATATCTGATCTTTAAACTTTTACAAGGGATAGTCGCGTCATTGG
>CALWTR010000050.1 GCA_944384525.1 uncultured Clostridia bacterium | reverse complement strand
TTGACATTGACGGTGTAATATGATAAGATTTTGTTAGGCTATAATACGCTTGTGAGGTGTACTGAAAGCCTTGGTCACTGTGGAGCTGCAACTCTGCGGTGACCTTTTCCTTTCTCTTAGCTGCTCTGATCGTGGAGAGCACGAGATTGATATTCTGTTCTGTACCTGTTTTGTAGGAAACGATACTGTTGTCATAGAGGTCGCGAATGACCGAAAGATATAGTACGCCCTGTCCAGTCTTTATGTACGAAATGTCCGTTACCCATTTCTGATTCGGTCGTTCGGCACGGAAATTTCTATTAAGCAAATTGGGATATCTATGAAGATATTCACCGTAATTGCGGTATTTCTTACGACGAACAGCAGAAAGCAGATTGTATTTCTGCATAACGCGAAGAACTGTCTTAGGATTCTTATGTATTCCTTGCCTTTCAAGCCATATGTGTACTCTACGGTATCCGTAGGTACTGTGGCTATGCTCCTGACACTCTCGGATCTTCTCGGCAAGAGGCAGATCCCATGCGGGTGTATTCATTCTCTTGATATAGTCATAGTAGCCACTTCTCGATACCTCAAAGAACCGGCACATCCCACTGATTGAATATTTATCCTTATGACGATAGATCACCATATATTTTACGCTTGTCCTCACTTCCTTTCTGTGAGCGAGAGAAAATCCCGCATCAGTTCGTTTTCCATTTCTAATTGCTTGATTCGCGCTTCCTTCCGAGCCAACTTGTAGCGCAGGTCGGAAAGCTTATCTTCTTCCGTTACTATGCTATCCTTGGCTGGTCTACCTTTCTTCCTGATTGCTATTCCTGCGGCTATTTTCTCTTGACGACGATTGTAATTGGTGATGAAATTCTCCATCTGTTTTATACTGAATCCAAATTTTTCGCATATTTCTCGTCTCGTTTTTCCTTGCGTTCTTAATTTCAAGATTTCTTTTTCATAATCTTGTATGTGTCGATATCCTCTGGGCATAACAAAACCTCCTATGGTAGTTACTTTAATTCTACCATAGGAGGCTCTTTTTTTCAATTGTCCGTTTTTAACGGACTTGTGCAAATTTCCGTCATCCCCTTTTTTATTGCAACTGTCACTGTATCAACCACGTTCATTCACGATCATCTCGGTCAGTGCCGGCAAGCTTTCCGTAAGCGATCTTTGCCGCGATCGCACCTGCCGCTTTAACGCTTCTTTCGGTGGCTCTGCCGTATTCGATCCCATCTACGAAACAGCCGACCGTATACTCCGGAGAATGATCCGGGCCCGTTCGGGGAGCGACTTCGCGGTATTCCGGCAGCGGAAGACGGCGAACCGGATCCTCGCACCACTCCTGGAGCAAATTCTTATAACTCTTGATCGGAACTCCTTTTTTTGAAACATAGCTGTCTATATTGAGAAGGCGACCGATGACCGTGCGCACTGCCGACATATCCTTACCGCTGTCGATAAAAACCGCGCCGACTATGCTCTCAAACAAATCCTCAGCCACCGACGGCTCTTCTTGCATATTCAGCTTAGTATCCCCCTCGCTCATCAGCAGAAATTTCTGCAGCCCTGTCTTTTTCAGGCTTTCAGACAGATTTCGCTTATCGGACAGGCGGCTTTTTATATTGGTATAGTCTCCCTCGCTCAGCTCGCTCCTTATCCCGAACCGGCACCTCTCGGTGTATCTGTCTGCAAGCGCAGATACTATCGCGGCCCCCAGTACGGCGTCTCCGAAAAATTCAAGCACTTCGTTGCTCTGCGGAGGATCCCCGTGTATACCGCGCAGCTCGTTTATCCGTGACGCACGGGTAAACGCCTGGACGAGCAGGCTTTTGTCGGAGAATGTATAACCTATCTTGAATTCTATCTCTTTTACATCCGTCGATCGAAGCGATGGGAAATTTGCGCTTTTGTTAACTTTCATTTACATCACTGTTCTTTTCGTTCTCCTCCGGAACAGAAGCCTCCGGCTCTGCGGGCAGGATCGTCTTTTCCTCAACTTCAAGCAACGCCTCTTCCTTTGTTCCTCTGTCTATTCCTCCGAAGTAGAAAAGAGACAGGAAGTTCTGAACTCCGTCGACTATAAGGAATATACCGAGCAGTATCACAGTAAGTTTCAGATTGCTTTCGAAAACGCCTCTTACAGCAAGAAATCCGCCTACTATAGCGGTGATCGAGAACACAAGGATGAACCACCATGCAGTCAAATTGTAACGCTTAGCCAGCACAGATGTCTGAAGTTTAAAAGACCCGTCCATTATCAGTATAAGTCCGAGTGCGGAAGAGATGAACGGCACGGTGCGGTACGGACTGAACGCAAAGAATATACCGCATATCGCGGCGCACACGAAGAACACCGCGCGGAAAAAGAACCAGAAGCGCCGCTCCTTTTCAGAAAGCAGGAGCACAAACTTCAAAATTGCGAACAGCGCCACGAACAATCCTATTGCGATCCCGGTATATTTGACCGATTTTTCGGGCGAAATGACAAAGCACAGCCCTACACCGATGAACAAAACGGCAAAAGCAATATACGCCCACTTGATATTTTTGATCTTTTCCAGCATTTTTCTGTCTCCTTTCTTCCCTGCCTCCCCGGCTTTTTATGCGCGGGAACGTCCGGCCGCCCGGACCTCTGCCGGTCAGGCCTTCATTCCGTTAACTATATTCAAAGTGTCGCGGGCAATAACGAGCTCCTCGTTAGTGGGTATGACAAGCACACGGAGCTTTGAATCCGGGGTAGCTATATCTATCTCCTCACCGCGGACCTTGTTTTTCTCCTCATCGATAGCTACGCCGAGAAATGCAAAATTAGCTATGACCGCGCTTCTGTACTTTGCACAGTTCTCTCCTATTCCGCCGGTGAACACTATCGCATCTGCTCCGCCCATTGCGGCGATATAACCTCCTACGTATTTGGTTATCTGATGCACGTACATTTTTTCAACGAGGATACATTTCTCGTTGCCCTCAGCCGCCAGCTTGTTTATTATCTGGTTATCCGAGGATATACCGCTCACTCCGAGCATTCCGGATTTTTTATTCATCACCCGGTCTATCTCATCGGGAGAAAGCCCCTCTTTTTTCATTATATAAGGTACTATCGCCGGATCTATGTTTCCGCATCTCGTACCCATCATGAGCCCCTCGAGCGGAGTTACACCCATGGTCGTGTCATAACACTTTCCGCCCTTTACTGCGGCTATTGACGCACCGTTCCCGAGATGGCAGGTAACGACATTGACATCCTCCGGTCTGCGTCCGAGCATCGCCGCGGCGCGCTCGCTGACATAACGGTGAGACGTCCCATGGAAACCGTAGCGGCGTATTTTATACTTCTCATAATACTCGTAAGGAAGTGCGTAAAGATACGCATAATCCGGCATTGTCTGATGGAATCCGGTATCGAATACCGCGACCTGGGGCACATTCATTATTTTTTCGCATTCGATTATTCCCTTAAGGTTCGCCGGGTTATGCAGAGGGCCGAGATCCTTGCACTCGTCGATTATTGCCTTGACCTCCTCTGTTACCAGGACCGAGCCGGAAAGCTTCTCTCCGCCATGGAGAACTCTGTGCCCTACAGCACCTATTTCATCGACCGACTTTATGACTCCTATCTTGCTGTCGGACAGAGCGGAAAGCACACGCTTGAGCGCATCGGCGTGAGACGGGATCGGGCTCTTGTCAACAACGTCCGGTCTGCCCGGGACCTTGAATTTGAACTGAGCTCCCGAATTGCCTATTTCCTCGCATATACCCTTTGCGACAACAGACTCATTATCCATATCGATAAGCTGGAATTTGAGCGAGGAGCTTCCTGCATTGATGACCAAAATCTTCATTTTTCAACCTCTGTTATTTTTATTTTACTTATAAAAATTTATTTTCACTTAATTATATAACTTTTTTCTTCCTGTGTCAAGGAAAAGACGTATTCAGCCTGGGATTTAAAAAGTTGTAAATTTTTTCACCGCGTATCGACTTTGCCGTAAATATGAGTTAAAATAATATCAGATGTTGTGACGCGGAACTATCCGAGACATGACAAATTCTGAAAAAAGGAGAAATTCAATGAACAGATTTGTACTCAACGAGACCTCATATCACGGCAAGGGTGCTATTGCCGCTATACCCGATGAAGTAAAAGGAAGAGGCTTCAAGAAGGTTTTTGTGGCATCTGACCCTGACCTTGTAAAATTCGGAGTGAGCGCCAAAGTGACCTCTCTGCTTGAAAAGAACGGCATAGATTACGAGCTGTTCACCGATATAAAGCCGAATCCTACTATCCAGAACGTACAGAACGGTGTGGAAATGTTCAAAAAGAGCGGCGCCGACTGCATTATTGCGATCGGAGGAGGCTCATCCATGGATACCGCAAAAGCGATCGGAATAATAATCAAAAACCCGTCCTTTGCCGATGTTCGCTCGCTTGAAGGAGTCGCTCCGACCAAAAATCCGGCAGTTCCGATCATTGCAGTACCGACAACGGCAGGTACCGCTGCTGAGGTCACGATCAACTATGTCATCACGGACGCAGAGAAAAACAGAAAGATGGTCTGCGTAGACGTACACGATATACCTGTAATTGCCGTTGTCGATCCGGACATGATGTCTACGATGCCGAAGGGACTTACGGCAGCCACCGGAATGGATGCGCTGACACACGCGATAGAAGGATATATAACAAAAGGTGCATGGGAGCTGTCTGACATGTTCCACCTCAAGGCGATCGAAATAATATCCCGCTCTCTGCGCGGCGCAGTAGCTAACACCCCTGAGGGCAGAGAAGAAATGGCTCTCGGCCAATATATCGCCGGAATGGGATTTTCCAACGTCGGACTCGGCATAGTGCATTCTATGGCACACCCGCTCGGCGCGCTCTACGACACGCCTCACGGAGTTGCAAACGCCATCATTCTGCCGACCGTAATGGAATATAATGCTCCCGCGACCGGAGAAAAATACCGCGATATCGCCCGCGCAATGGGAGTTCCGGGAACGGAAAAAATGAGCACGGAAGAGTATCGCAAGGCGGCAATAGACGCAGTCAAGAAGCTCTCTTCAGACGTCGGTATCCCCGCCGATCTCAAAAACATAGTAAAACCGGAAGATATCCCGTTCCTGGCACAGTCGGCTTACGACGACGCGTGCCGTCCCGGAAATCCGCGCGAGACAAGTACCGAGGAAATAGCTGAGCTTTACCGTTCCCTGCTCTGATATACAGAGCGACGCGTCCGCCGTCCGGTAGGCCGCGGAATGCTTGCCGCTGTTGAAATTATTATCGGCAGTATACAGCTGACGGCATTGAAAAACAGATCATTTTCAGAATATAAGTTTAAAAAACAAATCCGAGCCGCCCGTTTTGGGCGGCTCTTATTATTTGTAAATAATTGTTTTCATATATCTACATAGGCACGAATATTCAACGCATTCTCGTTCGCAGTCCGGAAAATCACGGCGACATCCGCGTCGAATAAAACACGCGCGTATTTTACAGAAAAAGAGCAGTTACGTACAGCTCGGCAAATCCCCAGGCGATATAAAAAGTGCTCTCGCACTCAGCGCTCCGGGACCGACGACGGAAAGTATATAAATATCGCCGAGGGGATCGCATACCCTGAAGAACCGATAATGAGCCCCGAGCACCGAATCCTCAAGCACGCTTACCCCGCAGGGATATGAACATATCCCCTCGCCAGTATATTTCAAATATGCCTCCTTAGCGCTCCACATCCTTATGCAGAACTCCTCTTCGCTCTCTCCGCAAAGGGCGCAGGACCTGTCTCTGTCGGATACAAATTTAGAAACCAGCGCCGGGCGAAGAGGCCGCACCCTCTCTATATCGACCCCTATCTCACTGCCGGAAACCGCGACTGCGGACAGAATACCGGAATGAGATATACTGAAGCGCTCTTCACGATCCTCAAAATACGGCTTACCGTGCTCGGCACGCATTACTCTTTCCTCCGGAAACAGACTGCCGAGAATTGCGTGCGCGGCATTCGACAGCAATTCGGCAATACCTCTTTTGCCGATACCGAATTTATTTGCCGGGATGTTTGTTATATAGACGACAGGTGCATCACTTTTCATCGTTGATCTCTCCCGCATTTGTATCAGACGCTTTTGCAGGACCGGAACGGGACAATATCTTATTGAATGTAAACAGGAATATCATCCCGCAGGTCAGCGCGGCGATCGTGTCGGATACCGGTTCCGCATAAAATATTCCGTCTGCACCCCAGAATATCGGGAAAATGAGAGCCAGAGGAACAAGCAGTATGATCTTTCTGAGCAGCGCGATGAACAGAGATATTTTTGCCTGACCGAGTGCAACGAAAGTGGTCTGGCATGCGCGCTGTATCCCGAACACCAGCATTCCAGCCATGAATATCGGCAGAGATCTCTCTGTCAACGCTATTATATCCGCGCTCGATGTAAACATCCGTGCAAACATTCCCGGGAACAGGATAGACAGCAAAGCGAGCGAAAAAGTATAAATGAACAATACCGCAAGAGATATATAAAATGCTCCCTTGACACGGCCGCGTTCGCCGGCGCCGTAATTATAGCTGATAACAGGAGTGACTCCCTGAGTATATCCGGTAAGCGGAACACTTACGAACTGCATCACGCTCTGCATGACGGTAAGGCAGCCGACGTATACGTCACCGCCGTATCTTTTCAATCCATTGTTCATTACTATGGATATCAGGCTCTCGGTTATAGACATCACAAATGTTGAGACCCCGAGCGATGCGATCTTAAGAATTATCTTTATATCAGGGATCATGAATTCCTTTCTTATCCGCATCTGAGCCTTATCGGACACGAGATAATAGAGTACCCACACCGCGCTGAGTGTCTGCGATATCACAGTAGCGACAGCGGCTCCGCGCACTCCCATATTGAATACGAAAATAAAAAGCGGATCCAACGCAATATTGGCGACGGCTCCTATTATGACAGACAGCATTGCCGTTCTGCTGTTGCCCTGCGCTATTATGAACGGAGTCAGCCCCACGGTTATCATGACCATAACCGTTCCGACCAGATACGCGGTTATATACTCATTCGCGTATCCGTATGTCGCGTCCGACGCCCCGATAAAATACAAAAAAGGGCGTTTTACTATTAAAAACAATGACGGAACGACTACGGACAGGATGAGCAGAAGTGAAAATCCGTTGCCCAATATCCTGTCGGCGAGGCGGTGATCGCCTTTTCCCGCCGCAATAGATGCGAGCGGCGCCCCGCCTCCGCCGACGAATGAACTGAACGCTGAAATTATCATGATAACCGGGGTCACAACCCCGATGCCCGTCAGCATTTCGCCGCCGACATTTTCTATATGCCCTATATACATACGATCAACGACGCTGTACATAAGGTTGACGATCTGCGCCGCTATCGTAGATATCGTCATCGTAAATATCAGTTTACCGAGCTTCTCTGTCCCCAGCTTTTCCTCATCCATTTTAAACGCTATCTCCTCAACTGTTTATACCGAATTATCCCCGGCTCTGACAGGCAGAAAATCAAATCCTGCCGTCAAGCCGGGGCTTTTGCCTCATATTGTAAACTTTTGTGTTTATTTCAGCTTTACTTCAACTTTAAAGTGCGTTCCGCAGTACTCACACACGCACTCTCCCTCTCCTGCATCTACCGGAGCGCCGCAGGCAGGACATTCCGCGCGCACAAGGCGCGTTTTCTTTTCCTCCTCGCGCTTTATCAGCGTACCGTTTTCATAATAATATCCTGATATATAAGAATCGGTTATTAATTTTTTTATCATTAGATCGGTCTCTCTTTGACCGTATGATATCTGTGCCGCGAGCTTATCCAGCGTAAGTATATTTTCTTCGGTTATAGCATATATAAGACGTACGCGGCGCCGCGCATTTGAGTACGCCATCCAATACAGGGCGAGCCCGTAAAAACCGTGTGCAACAAAAACTATACCGACAGTCATCAACCACCATATTTTCGCACTCGCAAATATCGGTATCATCGGTATCCCGACGACCGCGAGTATGCTAGATATTAGTGCGATCCAAAACCACATTTTTTGCTGTTCAAGTGCTTTTTCCAAAACATTTTCCTCCGAAATCATTGTTGTAACCGTTATATATTAATTGCCAGGAGACGCAAGATATTCACGAAAACACGTCTCCGGACAGATATCTGTCTCCGGAATCAGGGAGTATCACAACTATATTCCTGCCGGCGTATGAGCCGGATATCGCGAGCTTTGCAGCTGCCGTAAGGGCGGCTCCGGAAGATATCCCGGCAAGGATCCCTTCTGTACGTGCAAGCAGACGCATATGTTCGACAGCCTCATCGTCTCCGACCGTGATTATCTCGTCATAGATCGAAGTATCGAGCACCTCAGGGACAAACCCTGCCCCGATGCCTTGTATGCCATGCTTCCCGGGTTTTCCGCCGGAGAGTACCGGGGATCCGGACGGCTCAACTGCGACGATCCTTACAGACGGTATATGCTCTCTTATATATCTGCCGACCCCGGTAATCGTACCGCCGGTGCCGACGGATGCGACCAGCACATCGATATTTCCGTCCATTTCCCCGACTATCTCAGGGCCCGTCGTTCTCTCGTGAGAGCCCGGATTTGCAGGATTGGAAAACTGTCCGGCGAGATATGAGCCCGGATATGCCTCCGAGAGAGCCTCCGCCTTTTCTATCGCGCCGCGCATACCGAGAGAGCCGTCTGTAAGAACGACCTCTGCACCATAAGCGCGCATCAATTTTATCCGCTCCGCACTCATCGTATCCGGCATTACTATTATGACGCGATATCCTCTGGAGACACCGATCGCGGCAAGACCTATCCCGGTATTTCCGGAGGTCGGTTCTATTATTACGGATGAAGGACTGAGAAGTCCGCGGCGCTCCGCGTCCTCTATCATTCCGAGGGCTACCCTATCCTTGATGCTTCCCGCCGGATTAAGATATTCTAGTTTTGCAAAGATGTGCCCCTTTGCGCTGACAGCACGGGCAAACCCCGATAGCCTGAGCATCGGAGTATTGCCTACAAGCTCGGAAACAGACGAGTATATTTTCATCTTCGACCCCCGTATCGTATCGCCTAACCACCGTCCGGCCTCAGCGACCTTTTCTCTACCGAATATTATAGCACATATAAGACGCGATAACAAGCAAAGAGAACATATTTAATTTATATTCCAGCGCGATTGACAAAGGCCGCTCTTATATGCTAAACTAAACGCAACGCGGACATAACTCAATGGCTCCCGCGAAAAAAACGAAAAAAACCGAGGTGTCGAACATGAAAAACGATTTAAAGTATCGTTTGCTCTACCGCTCTCCCGCACCGGTATGGAACGACTTCAGCCGAGCCATCACAGATGAATCCTCATGGGAGAGGTTCTCTCTGCCGGTAGGCAACGGCCTTCTCGGAGCAAATGTTTTCGGTCGCCTTGAAACCGAGAGGATCCAGGTGACGGAAAACTCGCTTTTTAATCCGTGTAAATATCCGGAGGGAAAACGAGTACGGATGTGCGCCGGAGGTCTCAATAATTTTGCCGAGATACTAATAGATATAAACCACCCTCTTGCGGAAAAATACCGGAGGAGCCTCGAGCTCGATACGGCAGAGGCTCTCGTTTCATACACCCATGAGGGGAAAAACTATAAAAGGAGCGTGTTCGCCTCATATCCGGACAAAGTGCTCGTTATGCGGTTCGAATGCGACACTCCGGGCAGTATAACGCTTGCCGTTCATCCCGAGGTACCGTTTGTAGGTCCGTACAATGAGGCGGAGGGTGACGGGCTTGGAAAAAGCGGAGAGGTGACCGATAACGGGACCGACACCGTGACGCTGCGCGGGATAATGGAATACCATCAGATAATTTTTGAAGGCCAGCTCCGCGCCGTTCCCGAGGGAGGTACTGTAAATGCATCCGACGGCCGCCTCTACATCAAAGGAGCCGACGCGCTCACGCTCATATTTGCCGCAGGTACAAATTATCGCCTGTCCGAACATGTATTTACCGAGCCGGATCCTAAGAAAAAGCTGAGCGGATGCCCCGACCCGCACGAGACGGTATCCCGAGTACTCGACGCGGCGTCTTCGCGCACATATGCCGAGCTTAGAGAGAGACATATAAAAGACTATCGCGCGCTCTATTCGAGAATGTACTTCGACCTCGGAGGCAACGCCGAGGACTCGGAAATACCGACAGATGAGCTCCTCCGCAAATACCGCGGCGGTCAGGAAAGCCGTTACCTTGAGGCTTTGCTGTATCAGTACGGAAGATACCTGCTGATATCCTCATCGCGCCCGGGCGGACTGCCGGCAACGCTGCAGGGGATATGGAACTGTTATGCATCCTCGCCGTGGTCATGCGGATACTGGCACAATATAAACATACAAATGAACTATTGGCCGTCCTGCATAAGTGCTCTGCCGGAAACATTCATACCGTACATCGATTATGCGCGTGCCTATATGAAACAAGCAGAGGCGCACGGAGACGACTACGTTGCAAAATACAGCCCGGAAAACCTATCTGCCCCGGGTGAAAACGGCTGGACCATCGGCACCGGAGCCTGGCCGTACAGTATAAGCGGCTCATCCGGTCTGTCGCACAGCGGTCCCGGCACAGGGGCATTTACCTCGCTTTTATTCTGGGATTACTATGAGTACACCGGCGACAAGGAATTCCTCCGCAGCTTCGGTTACCGCGCTCTGCGCGGCATGTCGCTCTTCTTTACGAAGGCGCTCGGAGAATACGACGGGAAAATGCTCGTCAAAAACTCCGCATCTCCGGAGCAGATGATCGCCCCGGGACAATATTATCACACTGTTGGCTGTGCGTTCGACCAGCAAATGGTGTACGAAAACTACAAGCGGACGTTGCAAGCCGCAGAGATACTGGGAATAGAGGAGCCTCTCCTAGACACTATACGCTCTCAGATCGACCGTCTCGACCCTGTGCTGATAGGCGAATCCGGGCAGGTCAAGGAGTACCGCGAGGAGCGATTCTACGGCGAGATCGGCGATCCGAAGCACCGCCATATCTCAAACCTGGTCGCGCTTTACCCCGGCACTCTGATATCCGAGAAAACTCCGGAATGGCTCGCCGCCGCCAAAGTCACGCTGACGTGCCGAGGCGACAAATCAACCGGTTGGGCCATGGCGCACAGGATGTGCCTCTGGGCGAGAGCTAAGGATGCCAGGCACTGCATGAAACTTATCCGCACATTCATATCGGAAAATGTCGCGGATAACCTCTGGGATCTGCATCCGCCGTTCCAGATAGACGGGAACTTTGGGTACACCGCGGCACTTTCGGAAATGATCCTGCAAAGTCAGGCGGGATATCTCGACCCTCTGCCAGCACTGCCGGAGGAATGGAAAGACGGCAGCGTCAGGGGCATCCGGGCTAGAGGCGGATTTTCTGCGGATATGAGCTGGAGAGGCGGAAAGCTGGAAAATATGGAGATAACTTCGCTCATAGGCGGAAAACTGTGTGTCCGTATACCGAAGGGGTGCACTGTGCGCCTTAACGGAAAGGAAACAGCGTTTGACGGAGATATGATCGCTCTTGACGTACAGACAGGAGACCTGCTTTCCGTATCACGCTGATGTGAGAGAACCATAAACGGAACAATATAAAAAAATGCGGCGCCGCAGTTGCGGCGCCGCCCTCTCCATGAACGCAAATGCGGGATGCGCATAAGATACTTAACGATATTCGATAAATCAGTATTTTATTTTTAACGCCGGCATTGACAAAAGCCTTGGTCTGTGCTATAATAATCGGGTAACGCGAAAGACGTATCGATCGCGGTATATAATTTAATTCGGGGTGTGGCTCAGTTTGGTAGAGCGCGTGGTTCGGGACCACGAGGTCGCAAGTTCAAATCTTGTCACTCCGACCAGTTGGGGTGTTCGCAAGGAATTTTGCGAACACTTTTTCTTTTTCATATCCGTTATGAACGAAAACAACATCGACAGTGCCGGCTCAAAATTATCTGGGGCGTCACTGCTTTTTGTTTTTTCGCGACGGGGAGATCCGTTATGAGCACTCGTGCAAGCTGAAAGTGTCTGCGGCAATATCGCGGACACTTTTTTAAAAACCGTTACAGACAATTTATATGCGTAGAACATCTGACGCTAAATACACGCCGGAGGCACTCTGTTATTAACAAACCGGTACACTCAGTCAAAATACGCAAACGATACAAATATCAAGCTGTCGGCATCATACAGCCAATAAAAAAGCAGGTCGGCGCACATGCCGCGCCGACCTGCTTTTTAAATTTGAAATAAATTCAACGTCATTCTATATCAAACTCGCGCCTTATGCAATAGCGGATAGTTTCAAACGTCTCATCGTTCGCTTTCATGATACCTGCGTTTATCATCAGTGCCGCCCCGTAGACTATCGAGCGCCCTATGTATATTTTTCTCTCCCTGACATCATCGCTCATTCCGACTGAATCACAATATTTATGTAAGAGTTCCGAAGTTTGACAGCTGATCGTAGCTTTCCTTTTCAGCTGTTCCGGCGTCATTGAATTGTCGTTCATAGTGAGTATAGACTGAAATTCCGGATATTCGCAGAGGAATTTTATATAGGAGACGCAGGTCTCGGTGATCTGATCTCTCAGATCATCACGATATTGCTCAAGTACCTCTTTTTGTCTCTTGCTCCACTTTGAATTTATATAATCCAGCGTTTCAAGTATAAGGTCGTCTTTCCCTTTGAAATGACGATAGGGGGCGCCGCTGGAAACTCCGCACCGCTCCGCAACGCGCCTGACCGACAGACCCCTTACACCATGATCCTTGATTTCTTGTATCGCCGCAAGAATGATTTTTTCCTTGCTGCCCGCTCTGGTTGTGCCCATATCTTTATTCTCAGCTTATTTCCGTCATTGATGCGGAAGAAATATTGCTCTGAGCCATTCTCTTTATTTTCCTGGTAGTTGTCTTCTCAAATTCGGAAAATCTCAAGAATATCCTGCGTATCTGCTTATACGTCGGGAATTTGCGGTTGACGTCTTTTATGATATCAACAAATATTTCGCGGCGCGCCGCCTCGTACTTTCCGTCGCCTGCCCTATATCCCTTTTTCTTCAGCTCCTCGTCGAGCAACTCAAAATCCGGGAAAATGGATACCGCAACAGTCACGTCGTCGTCACCATTCCCTGGAATACCGTAAACCATGCTCTCCTTGACATAGTCGCTCTGATTTATAAAGTTTTCCAGCTCCTCGGGAAATACCTTTTTGCCATTGCGTGTAACTATCATGCTCTTTATTCTGCCGGTTATCATATACGTCCCGCGTGATGTTTTTTTTGCAAGGTCGCCTGTATAAAACCAGCCGTCGCGAATGACTTTCTCTGTCTCCTCGGGGTTCTTATAATATCCGAGCATAACGTTCGGACCTTTTACTGCGAGCTCTCCTATCCCGTCAGCGTTCGGGTCGCTTATCATCGCCTCCGTTCCGGAGAGGGGATAACCTATATCGTACGGAGAGCTGTAAAAATCATTATGCATTATGCAGACCGGAGATGTCTCCGTAAGACCGTATCCTACATATACGTCAAGACCGAACAGCTCATAGTCCTTATAAACATCAGGCGAAAGAGCAGCCGCGCCGCTCAAAACTCGGTTCATATTTCCTCCGAAAGCTTTATTTACCGCGCCGAATATCTTTTTCCTGGCGGAATGGCTTTTTGTAAGCCCTGCCAGGAATCGTTGAACTGCAAGTATTATTCTCCCGCCTTTTATTTTACGATATTTCTTTATGACTATGTTGCGGAAGCTCTCAAGGATCAGCGGAACAACGACAAAAACCGTAGGTTTAAAGACCTGAAGATCCGACTGAAGTTCCAGCAGAGAATTGTTATAAGCTATGCTCGCACCGGAATAAAAGAACGAGAGGAATCCCGCCATGCACTCATATGTATGATGCAGAGGAAGTACCGATACCGAGCGGTCATACGGGTATAGCTTTACAAGTGAAAGCACGCTCATTATATTAGAGCATATGTTCTTCTGAGAAAGCATTACCCCTTTCGCCACGCCGGTAGTCCCCGAGGTATAGAGAAGTATTCCGAGCGCATTGTTGTCCACCTTGTGATCTGCGTACGAGCTGTCGCCCTCACGCATAAGTCTCTTGCCCTCCTCGGTATATTCCTCAAGCCTGTCAAGAGAAAATTTTTTGCATCCCTCAGGAATATTGCCGACTTTCTCCTCCATCTCCTTGCCGTAAAGGATAGCCGATGCCTCGGAATCGCCGAGTATAAAAGAAATTTCGTCTGCACGAAGATCCTTGTCTATCGGAACAATTATACCGGTACCGCAGGTAACGGCAAGATAAGTTATCGCCCATCCGTATGAATTTTTCCCGGAAACCGCTATTTTTTTGCCCTCAAGCCCCTGCGAGTTGAGATAAGTTGCCAGCGCCTTTATGTCTTCGACCGCTTCGCGGTAAGTTACCTCTGTTATCTTGCTCTTCCCATCGTGATACAGAAAAGCGACCTCATCCGCATACCGGCGTCCGGAATTATCGACAATATCGCGGAAATTTTCGATCTTAGGTACATCGTATATCTTCGCTTTTTTATTTCTCATATCAATATCGCCTCATTTTTATTGATTTTTTTGCCTATATACGGCGTTTATACGCCGCCTCGCCAGCCGCGGCACATGCCGTAAAGCCGGAGGGCAAAATATGTAAGCAGTGCTCACTGATTAAAAATTATAGCATCCCATACCGGAAAAGTCAAGCATTTACAGTCATATTGCAACTTTTGATTAAAAACAATGAAAAGTGTTAGAAATATATATCACAAAACCGGCGCTGTGCTCAATTTTATGCACAGCGCCGGTTTTGTAAATATTAGTTTGCAATGACAGCTTCTTTGAGCTCAAAATTATCGTCAACGATTATGAAATCGGCATCTTTGCCTACGGCGATCTCTCCTTTGTTCAATCCCATGAGCCGTGCGGGATTGAGTGTAGCCGCGCGCACGGCGACATCCTCGGGTATGCCGAATTCTATTGCATGTCTCAGGCACTCAAACAGATTGGAACAGGAGCCCGCAAGGTGGCCGTCCTGAGTCATAGCGTATCTGCCCTTTACGGTTATCTTCTGACCTCCGAACATATAGTCGCCGTCGCTCAGCCCAGTAGCGCGCATAGAGTCCGATATCAAAATAACTCTGTCGCTGCCGAATATCGAGAACAGCATCCTCACCGCGCTCGGATGCACATGTATACCGTCGCAGATGAGCTGAGCATATGCGCCGCTGTCTGCCGCCGCGCCTATAACTCCGGGAGCCCTGTGATGTATCGGAGGCATCGCATTGAACGTATGTGTCAGGCATTTTGCTCCTGCTTTGAACGCTCTCATCGCCGTGTCATAGTCAGCGTCGGTATGACCTATCGAAACAACTGCGGAGCAATTTCTTATAAACTCCTCGCTCCCCTCGAGCTCCGGAGCTATAGTCACCATTGATACGTTCGGTATCATGCGGAATTTCTCTATATCCGGGAGCTCTATGTACTCGGCGTTTTGCGCCCCCTTATATTTTTCGTTTATATACGGACCTTCGGCGTGTATACCGGGGACATGCGCTCCTCCGATGGATGCCGGATCAAAAGATGCGGCCTTTATTATATCCTGGTACGGCATAGTCATCGTAGTCGGATACCAAGTAGTTATCCCATGCCGCAGCTGCTCCTCAGACATATCGGTGATATGTCCCTCCATCGTATCGAAGCCTATGCATCCGTGAGTGTGTATGTCTATAAGTCCGGGATATATCCTGAGCCCGCCGAAATCACGTCCAGGAAGATCGGTCTTCCCTATCGATTTTATCTTACCGTTCTCGGTAACTATATCAGTCAAGGTGCCGCCGTGACGCACGTTTTTAAGAACCATGGCTATCCTCCCCTTTTTATCTGCCTTCATGATAAGGCATTATTCTTTACACCTAAATTATATAACAATCCCCCTGGATTGTCAACGGGCGCACGGCTCTTGATTTTAACGGGAAAAACCGTTATAATATATTAAGCGAAGCTTTTTCTTCGGCTTGCAGATAAAAACGATCCCGCCGCGCGCGATATGACAGGAGGAGCCAATGCTCTCAAAGATCTACTCCGCCGGGATATCCGGCATAGACGGCTTTGAAGTCACAGTTGAATGCAGTTCCTGGAACAGATATCCGGAATTCGATCTCGTAGGACTGCCGGACGCCGCCGTTAAAGAAGCAAAAAACCGGGTCAAAAGCGCCTGTGAAAACAGCGGTTTCAAATTTCCGAACGCTGAAATAATGGTAAATCTGGCGCCCGCAGATACGAAGAAAGAAGGCAGTGCGTACGATATCGCCATTCTTTTATCTATACTGGCTTGCAGCAGTGCACTGCCGAGAGACTGCGAGCTGTCCGACAAATCATTTATAGGAGAGCTTTCTCTTTCGGGTGAAATACGGCGCATAAGAGGGGTTCTCCCGATGGTGCTTGCCGCCCGCGATGCCGGCAGACGCGAAATATTTGTACCGTATGACAACTCGTCCGAAGCAGCTGTAGTCGACGGAATAACGGTGTACGGCGCGCATACTATCAGTGAGATAGTCGATCATTTAAAAGGCAACAGACCGCTCAAGCCCGTGATATACGACAAAAGCCGTTTCTTTTCCTCAATGCACTCAGACACCCCCGACTTTTCAGACGTCAGAGGTCAGTACAAAGCGAAAAGAGCGCTTGAGATAGCAGCGGCAGGCGGACACAACGTCCTTATGATCGGACCTCCCGGAGCGGGCAAATCCATGCTTGCAAAAAGGATACCGGGGATACTTCCGGATATGACCTTTGAGGAGGCGATAGAGACCTCAAAAATACACTCGGTCGCAGGAACGCTGAACGGCAATTTGATGACCGAACGTCCTTTCCGTTCTCCGCATCACACAGTCAGTTCAGCCGGACTGATCGGCGGCGGAGTTTCCCCGCGTCCCGGAGAGATATCTCTCTCTGACAACGGAGTACTTTTTCTTGACGAACTACCGGAATTTTCAAAGCATATAACCGAGATGCTCAGACAGCCGCTCGAGGACGGGAAGGTGACCGTGACCCGCGCCGCTGCCCGGCTCACTTTCCCGGCGCGCTTTATGCTGGTATGTGCGATGAATCCATGCAGATGCGGATTTTTCGGCGATCCTACGAGGAAATGTACATGCCGTCCCGAGGAGGTGAGGAAATATCTGGACAAAATAAGCGGACCTCTTCTTGACAGGATCGATATCCAGATAGAACTTCCTGCCGTGACCTACAACGAAATATCAGGAAAAACTCCTATCGGAGAGACCTCTGCCGCAATACGCGAGCGCGTCAACCGTGCGAGGGAATTTGCGCGGTCACGTATGGCGCAAGAAGGCGACTCGCCTTTCGTACCGAACGCCAAAATGTCTGAGTCCGCACTCAGAAAATACTGTGTGCTCAACGAAGAGGCATCGGATCTTCTCAAAAAAGCATTTGAAGCTCTCGGACTTTCCGCCCGCGGTCACGACAGAGTGCTGAGGGTCGCGCGTACAATCGCTGATCTTGCCGGGAGCGAAAAGATAATGCCGGAACATATATCCGAGGCGGTGCAGTACCGTTCTCTCGACAGAAAATACTGGAACAGATAAAAAACGAAAGGCTCAGAAAATGAAGATAACGGTTATCGGATGCGGGAGATGGGGCTCGCTGATCGCATGGTACCTGGCCAAAACCGGTCATGAAGTCACCCTGTACGGCAAAGACTCATCTCCGCATATGAAAGCGCTGTTAGACACAAGGTCGAACGGGCTCATCACCCTGCCCGACAATATTGCGCTGTCTACCGAAATTTCCTCTGCAAAGGACGCAGAGGTCATTATAATATCTATAAACTCACAGGGACTGCGCGCACTCATGCATGAGCTGTCCCCGCTGGGACTCGAAAACAAAATATTCGTGCTCTGCATGAAAGGGATCGAGATCGGCAGCGGGAAACGGCTGTCGACAGTGGCCAGAGAATGCACCTCTCCGACCAACAGGATAACCGTATGGCTGGGGCCCGGTCATCCCGAAGAATTCTCCGCAGGGATACCTAACTGTATGGTGATAGACGGAGAAGATGAGGAGACAAAATCGCTGCTGATAAAGGAATTTTCCGGACCGCTGATACGCTTTTACTGCGGCGAAGACCTGATCGGAAACGAGATCGGTGCCGCGGTCAAAAACGTTATCGGTATAGCCGCAGGTATGCTCGACGGGCTCGGCATCTCCTCGCTCAAGGGCGCGCTGATGTCAAGAGGAACGCGAGAGGTATCGAGGTTAATATCGGCGCTTGGCGGAAATGAGCTGTCCGCCTATGGGCTCTGCCATCTCGGCGATTATGAGGCCACGGTATTTTCCTCACACAGCCACAACAGAAAATTCGGAGAAAGCCTGATATTAGGGATGGAGTATAATGAGCTTGCAGAAGGATATTATACCGCCGATGCAGTACATCGTCTTGCCCTCGCCCACGGAGTCGATATGCCCATATGCCGCGCGGTCTACGAGGTACTTTACGACAAAAAGCCTCCGCACGAGGCGCTTGCAGAATTGTTTGAAAGATCGCTTAAACGCGAATTTTACAAATAAAAAAGTCCGCATCGGAAAGATGCGGACTTTTTTTGTAATAACTGCCCGGGATCCTCAGATCATACTGCCGGGGTCGGACCGTAATGACCGATCAGACCTTGGTTACCGCCATGCTGACTTCCTCTCCGTTGACGTTCCAAAGCTTGCTGCCATCAGTCTTTTTCCCGTAGGTTATCTCCTCGCAGAGCGTCTCATCCTTTATCTCATCTGCATTGCGTCTGATTATATCCTCGATGCGGCTGTTTCCGAAAACGCAGATATTGATATGATCAGTAACTTCAAATCCGGAATCCTTTCTTGTCGTCTGTATTTTGCTTATTATCTCCCTGACGAAGCCCTCTTCTATCAGTTCCGGAGTCAGATGCTTGTCAAGGACTACGGTAACGCCCTTGTCGGAGAAGCTCTCATACCCTTCCGCCTGAGTGACGTCTATAAGCAGGTCGTCGCGCCCGAGAACTACCTCGGTTCCGTTTATATCAAAGGTAAGAGCTCCGTTTTTATCAAGCTCAGCCATTGCGGCGTTCCCATCCAGCGATGCGAGCCTGCTGCGGATCTCGCCGAGGAATTTTCCGTATTTCGGCCCTACTGTACGAAGCTGAGGCTTGAATGAGTATGCGCAGAACTTGCCGACGTCGTCGGTCATTATGACGTTCTTGACGTTGAGCTCGTCCGCAACTATATCGACAAAGCTGTCTCTGAGCTTTCCGCCGGCGCTTACATACATATTGCCGATCGGCTGTCTGTTCTTTATATTAGCGGAGTTGCGGCATACACGTCCTGCAACGACTACCGCCAGCGCAGTCTCCATGCCGTCCTCAAGTTCCTCGTCTATGAGCGATTCATCGCAGACAGGATAATCGCAGAGATGAACCGAAATAGGCGCGTTCTTATCTACGGAGCAGACAAGATTTCTGTATATCTGCTCTGTCATGAACGGTATCATCGGCGCCGCCACCTTAGAGAGGGTCACTAGCGACGTGTACAGAGTCATATAAGCGTTTATCTTGTCCTCAGTCATCTCCTTGACCCAGAATCTTTCGCGGCTGCGGCGCACATACCAGTTGCTCATCTCATCCACGAAATCCTCAAGCACACGCGTCGCCTCGGTTATCTTATAGTCCGCCATGAAAGCATCCGTCTTTTTGATCAGAGAATTGAGCTTTGAAAGCATCCATCTGTCCATGACCCCGAGGCGCGATGTATCCAAAGTATACTTAGAAGCATCAAACCCGTCTATATTGGCGTAAAGCACGAAGAACGCATATGTGTTCCAGAGCGTTCCCATAAATTTGCGCTGACCCTCGAGCACAGCCTCGCGGTAATATCTGTTCGGGAGCCACGGCGCAGAATTTGAAAAGAAATACCAGCGTATCGCATCGGCACCGTTTTCCTTGAGTTCCTCGAACGGATCGACAGCGTTGCCCTTGGATTTAGACATCTTCTGTCCGTCCTTGTCCAGCACATGACCCAGGACAAGCACGTTCTTATACGGCGCACAGTCAAATATAAGTGTTGAGATCGCCATAAGAGAATAGAACCATCCTCTCGTCTGATCGACACCCTCGCTTATAAAGTCCGCGGGAAAATGTTTCTTGAAAACATCCTCGTTTTCAAAAGGATAATGCCACTGTGCAAACGGCATCGCACCGGAATCGAACCAACAGTCTATGACCTCCGGGACACGGTGCATCTCTCCGCCGCAGTCCGGGCACTTGATCGTCACCGCATCAACATACGGGCGGTGCAGCTCAAGATCCTCGGGGCAATTATCAGACATCCGACGGAGCTCCTCGACGGAGCCTATCGCATGGCGCTTGCCGCATTTGCACTCCCATATATTAAGAGGTGTTCCCCAATATCTGTTGCGGCTTATTCCCCAGTCCTGTATATTTTCCAGCCAATCTCCGAAACGGCCCTTGCCGATAGATTCAGGCATCCAGTTCACCGTTGCGTTATTCCTCAGTATATTTTCGCGTACCGCAGTCATTTTTATGAACCAGGAATCACGCGCGTAATATATCAGCGGAGTACCGCACCTCCAGCAGTGAGGATATTCATGCTCGAATTTAGGAGCGGCAAAAAGCTTGCCTTCACGGTCGAGATCAGCAAGTATCTTTGGATCCGCATCCTTGACGAACATGCCGGCGTAATCCGTCTCTTCCGTCATATTGCCCTTCGCGTCAACGAACTGAACAAACGGGAGCCCATATGCCTTACCGACGCGAGAGTCATCCTGTGCGAACGCAGGAGCGATATGAACTATACCGGTACCGTCGGTCATTGTGACATATCTGTCGCAGACTATATAGTGCGCCTTTTTGTCCTGCGCGGCGACCGCGTCTCCGGCGCATTTGAACAGAGGCTCATAATTGCGGTATTCAAGCGCGCTTCCAGGCATACGGTCAATTATCCTGTATGCGGCCTTTCCGTCTTCGTGCGTCAAAGTGCCGAGCACCTTTTCAACGAGAGCCTCTGCAAGATAGTAGGTGCGTCCGTCGCACGCCTCAGCCTTTACATATGTTTCATCAGGATTGACGCAGAGCGCGAGGTTCGACGGCAGCGTCCAGGGCGTCGGCGTCCAAGCCAGGAAATACGCGTCCTCGTCCTTGGCCTTAAAGCGAACGACCGCGCTCCTCTCCTTTACTAGCTTGTACCCCTGAGCGACCTCATGAGAGGACAGCGGCGTGCCGCAACGCGGGCAGTACGGGACGATCTTGAAGCCCTTATACAGCAGCCCCTTGTCCCATATCTTTTTGAGCGCCCACCACTCAGACTCTATATATTCATTATGATAGGTAACATACGGGTGCTCCATATCCGCCCAGAATCCAACAGTCGCGGAAAAATCCTCCCACATGCTCTTATACTTCCAAACAGACTCCTTGCACTTCTCTATAAAAGGAGCAATGCCGTATTCCTCTATCTGGTTCTTTCCGTTTATCCCGAGGAGCTTTTCGACCTCAAGCTCGACAGGCAGACCGTGTGTGTCCCAGCCGGCTTTTCTTATAACGTGCAGTCCCTTCATCGTGCGGTATCTGGGAAATACATCCTTGACTACGCGCGTCAGTACATGACCTATGTGCGGCTTGCCGTTTGCTGTAGGAGGTCCCTCATAAAATGTGAATTCCGCTCCGCCGTCACGGTTCTCAACGCTTTTTTCAAATATATTGTTCTTGCGCCAGAATTCCTCGACTGCCTTTTCTCTTGAGACGAAATCCAGACTGCCGGATACCTTTTCGTAAATTTCTCCCATATCAACAACTCCCATAACAAATATTATATCGAAAACTCTCGTAACGAATATGAGCTAAAATAAAAAAATAAAGCCCCGTTTTGTAAAAACAGGGCAAAGAGCACACCACCTATTACATACAAACATATGCTTCCCTTTTACGGAGGATCCCGTCTCTCCTTAACAGTGCATGACGCACTTTAGGGGGAGCAACTCGGAAGTGATTTTCGAATCCGCACGCATCGTATCGGCTCACACCGTACCCGACTCGCTGAACGCCGCGCGGCACTACTCTCTTCGTCACAGTCTTTGATGTTTTTTCAATTTTGATCCCGGGACCGTTTTTCCAAGCGGTCCCGGACGATTGATAACTATTATAATATAACCTTTGCGGATTGTCAAGAAAAATATTTTTCGCCGTATCAGTCTTTTTTCAGCACGCTTATAGCGTCTGATATGGTTTTCTCATATGCTTCCTGACCGTATTTGTCGACTTCGGCCTTGTTCTTTTCCCCATGAGTGAGGCACCCGGCGCCCCCTATGCATCCGCCTATGCACGCCATACCTTCTATGAAATTGGCGTCAAGCACCTTTTTGGATGCCTTGAGGAGTGCCGTACGGCAGGCCTCTATACCGTCGCAGGAGACAGCTTTTACCTGGAAGTCTATGTTCTGCTCCTTGAGGCCCTCGGCTACCGCGTCGGCAAGTCCGCCGCACCTGGCAAATATACGACCGTAATAAGAGGCGTTGTCAAGCACGCCCTCCTCCATTGAGGTTATATCGAGATCCCGGCTGTCGAAAAGCGCCTGAAGCTCTTCAAACGTTATAACACTGTCGATATACGGGCGGACCTCCTCTTTCTGGAACTCCATTTTTTTGGCCGTACACGGACCTATAAACACGGTTTTTGCGTTCGGATCCGTACCTTTTATGTACTTTGCTATTGTCGCAGCGGGAGAGAGATTGTGGGAAATGTTGCCCGCAAGTGCCGGGAACTGCTTCTTTATGTAATCTACGAATGCAGGGCAGCATGAGCTGGTAAGGAATCCCTTTTCGGCGAGTTCCGCAGCCTCAGCGTACGCCACCATATCTGCGCCGAGAGCCGCCTCTACCACCGTGTGGAACCCGAGACTCTTTATTCCGGTAACGACCTGGCCTAATTTGGCATATTTGAACTGGCTCGAGATCGAGGGTGCGATTATCGCATATACTTTATACTTCTTTGATCCCTCGCTCTTCTTTATCATATCGATCACATCGAGGATAAACGACTTGTCGCTTATCGCTCCGAACGGGCACTGATATATGCATGCGCCGCAGGATATGCACTTTGAATTATCGATAGCCGCCGTCTTGTCCTCGCTCATAGATATCGCCTTGACCTTGCAGGCGCGTTCACACGGGCGCTTGAAATCCAGGATCGCACCGTAAGGGCAAACGCTAGCACATCTGCCGCACTCGACACATTTTGTCTTATCAATATGTGCCTCATGGTTCGGCCCGAAAGTTATCGCGCCGCGCGGGCAGACGTCCTCGCATCTGTGGGCAAGGCAGCCGCGGCATGCCGCAGTGACCTCGTAGCCACCGACAGGGCACTCGTCGCAGGCTATATCTATAACCTCTATGACATTCGGATTGCTCTTGTCGCCTCCCATCGCGATCTTTACCCTCTCTGTCACTATGGCGCGCTCCTTATATATGCAGCAGCGCATCGTGGGGATCTTTCCGGGGACGATTATCTTAGGTATATCCGTGATGTTTTCAAGGAGCCTGTCGTCCCACGCAAGACGCGCAACCTCCCTCAGCACCTTGTATTTCAGATGCTGTACCTTCGTATCGAATTTTCTCATGTGTTATCTCCCTCCGTTTAACAGGTCGCTTTATATTTTCGTGACAGGCGGATGGTGAAAAAATCCGCACGTCAAAAATAGATCACCTTAACGCGCTTTCCCATCTTTGTAAGGCATTCGGAAAGCCCTGTCACAAGCTGCATCTTTATGCTGAAGTTTATCGGAAGATCCGGGTTCTGGTGCGCCGGATTTATAGCCCTTCCGACGAAGAAATTAATATCGGTAGCTTCCTCAAACAATAGCCGGGCTATCAGTGACGCTCCGTCTCTTTTAAAACTCCAGTGTGTGTAGGAATGATTGTCAGCAAGATAATCTCTTGCATATTCGAGAACTTTATTTATCGTTATAACTCCCTCGGTCACAAGATCGACACCCTCCAGCTCCGCTATCGGCGGTATCTCCGGATCCGGAGAAAGCAGCTGCGGCTTGAGCGTCTTTCCGAGATATTTCGCTGCTATTGTCGAGGTTGTCCCTCCGCAAACTATATGTTTCCCCTCCTTGGCAAAGAACAGCGACATCATTCTGTCTCCGTCGGCGCGATTGGACGGAGGGCCGAACAGGAGATTCATCGGGCATCTTTTTCTTATCCTTACCGTACATACAGTCGTGTCGTCGCCCGGCTTGTTCTCATACAGGCGGTTGCACTCCTCAAGGAGCATTGTCGACAAGGTCTTTGCGGTATAGCCGACATCCGCTATCGTCTCCATGAATTCTATTATATCCTTGCGCTCCCATCCGAAATTCAGGGACATGCCGACTCCCGCGTGGATACATCCGTCGCTCATCGCGATGAAAATATCGTTTTCCATCAGCTTTATTCTGGAGCGATATATCTTTTTTCCGCCTACGACGGTCTCGGTGCTCGGATACTCATAGTTTTTTCCGTTTCTGAGAAGTATGACGGCGGGGTTGTCGTACTGTATAAGCTCAGCTTCTTCATTGTTGATTATATGTATTATCGTAAAAGTGGAGTAAGCCACTTTCCTGACCGAGCAAATAGGCAGGGTCGCGGCGACGGTCTCCACGCAATCCTCGACCGGGATACCCTGCGAGAGCATAGTGGAGAGCATCTTTGACGTGAGAGTTGATAAAATGTTTGCCTTTACTCCGCTCCCCAGGCCGTCGGCAAGAACGATCACGAAAGAGTTATCGTTTTCCTCCACGACGTCGACCCTGTCGCCGCAGAGCTCCTCACCTACATGGTTGAGGCTCATATATCCTATATCGGCGCAGAGATTATTCATCTTTAAGCGACTCCTTAAGTTTAGTGAGAGCTATCTTGGTCTCGGCGGCAGTTTCTCCGAGCAGCGATGCTATCTCCTGTACTATCCTCATCTGCTTTTCCACTACCTTATCCGCTGTCTCCGCGGTCTGCCTGCTGAGCTCCTCTTTCTTTTCTTTTTCTATCTCCTCATTTGTGACGTCACGCATTATGCAGATCAAAAGTCGGTATTCTCTGTCATATATTACCGTCTGCTCCACATATCTGTCGTACTCCGCCAGATATACGCGCTTGTCCTTTACCGATCTTCCGGTCTTTCTCACCTCGATGAATATCTCGGGATCTAGCAGTCTTACTACCTGCTCTCCGAGCACGTCGGAATCCCTGCGCAAGTTCATCATGGACAGTGCCGCGCGGTTTATCTGCTGGACTTCAAGGTTCTCGTTTAGAACTATTATGGCGTTCGGAGTGTTGTTTATTATGTTGCCGGAAAAGCTCTCCGCCCTCTCTTTCAAGAACGGCAGGCACATCGATATATCCGCCTTCCCCTTCCATATGGCGATCGCTTTTTCGCGGCAGGTATTATAGCCGCACGTGCCGCAGTTCAGTTCGTCCGACGGCTTGTTTTTACCCATACGGTGAAGTATCTCTTGTATTTCGCTCTCGCTTGGCATCGAAGGATCGGTGTCGCTGTACGGGAAATCCTTATGCATTTTCTCCGTCGCAGGCTGCTCAACGCTGAAATCGTCTTTGCCGGCGTATGAGTTGACAGCCATGAAATTCCGCACCGGAGAATCGTGATATTTCTCCATGACCGGTCCGCCGATGCAACTTCCGGAACATGCCGACATCTCAATAAAGCAGTTGTGTATATTGCCGTTCAAAATATCCTTGAGTACTGCAATACAATTCTCGACGCCGTCTACTGCCATATACGTATAACCCTGCGCGTCGCACTTCATCGTTCTCAGTATGCCTCCGCACGTAGGGAAAAGACGGGCACGGCTGCTCTCGTCGGAATCGCGTTTTTTCTCAAGCACGACGCCGCTTTTCTTCATCCATTCCGTGAGCTCCTGGAAAGTTATGACCGCATCTACCTCAGGGCAGTTTGCACCCTCGTCCTTTTTTGAAATACACGGCCCGATGAAAACGGTCTTTGCAGAAGGGTTGCGCCGCTTTATATCCGCGCAATGTGCCTGCATCGGAGTCACTACATCGGCAAGATACGGTAGCGCTCCTTTAAAATGTTTCTGTATGAGCAGATTAACGGAATGACAGCAAGAGGAGATCAGCACGTCTCTGTGATCCTCGTCGAGCAGTCTGTCGTATTCATTTTTGACCATAGTAGCGCCTATGGCTGTTTCCTCTGCATCTGCAAAACCGAGCTTTTTAAGCCCCTCGCGCAGCTCGCCTATGCCTACTCCGTCGTAATTCGCTATAAATGACGGCGCGACACTGGCTATGACCGGGGCCCCTGAGGATAGAAGGACACGGACGTCCTCCGTGCCGTCCGCGATCTCCTTGGCATTCTGCGGACAGACGACAAAGCACTGCCCGCAAAGTATGCATTCCTCCGGTATGATATGCGCTCTCTCTCCGGTGAAGCGTATAGATTTTACCGGACAATGCCTTATACATTTGTAGCAGTTCTTGCAGTTGGACGCATTCAGTTTCAGAAATTCGGACATAGCTCCTCCTTCTAGCTGCAAACAGCAGTTTTGAGACTACTTTTATTTACATTTTTCCGCCGGAGCACAAATGCACTTCGGCGGAAACCGTTCCCGCTCTCCGGGAGATCGGATAGATATCAGACGTGCGGAAGAACTTCCTTCTCAAAGAATTCAGTCGTATTTTCCGGCGTGAGAGAATAAAGCTTATCGTCCAGGGTCACGCATACCCCATTCTGGCAGTTGCCCATGCAGAACGTACCCGCGAGCTCGATCTTATCCTTGAGATTGTTATGCGAAATAAGGTACTGGAGCTGTTCAGTTACCTGCCTCGAGCCCTTGAGGTGGCAGGAGGAGCCTATGCAAACCGTGATTTTCATTTAAGCAATTCCTTTCGGTGCGTTATGCACATTGTTATTCATTATATATCAGGATATATCCAATATCCGTTTTCCCGGGATCATTCGTAATCTACGACGTTTACCCATGATAGGAGGAACTCTCTCTCCTCAGGCCTGCCCTTTACCGACTGAGACGCCGCAACTATCGGGAGCCATTTCTGGATATACTGCTTCGCCGTATCGCTCTTCTTGCAGAAGGTATTGAGGTAATACTCAGCGCCCTCTATATCTCCGCTGAGCCAGAAGAGAAGGTATGTTCTCGCTACATCCGCAGATGCGTTGCCCTGAGTAGCATGAGACCAGTCGAGTATATAAGGCGTTCCCTCGGGAGTTATTATTATATTCGACGGGTTGAAATCGCCGTGGCATACCTTGCTGTGCTTAGGCATTGCCTCAAGGCGCGTATGGAGCTCATATCTGGTCGTAGCGTCAAGCTTCGCCTCGGATATCTTCCTGTTCATCTTGTCCTTGAGTCTGTTAAGGAGAGGTGACTTCTTTGAATGGACGAGCATCTGAAGGTCGACCAGCTGCTCGATATATTCGTTCTTCTTGTCGGGATGCTCCTCCATGAGCTGAGCCATCGTCTTGCCGGGGATATACTCGGACACTATCGCCCACTTCCCGTCCGTCTTGGTGACCTCGAGGATCTTCGGTATATTGAGCCCTGTCTCCTCGACTCTCGCTTGATTGAGCGCCTCGTTCAGGACATCTGCCTTGGAATAATCGCTGTCAAAAACCTTGACTGCCTTGTCTCCGTCGCGGTATACCGTCTTAGAGGTCCTGACTGCTATGATTCTGTCGAGATTCATCGTGCATTCCTCCTTATACTTCTTCATGTTCGCCGTAATATGCGTTCAGGTACATACGCTTGATCTCACTCATGAGCGGATATCTCGGATTTGCCCCGGTGCACTGGTCGTCGAATGCCTGCTCGGTCATTGCGTCGAGACGGGCAAGGAAATCCGCCTCATCGGGAACATAATCGCGTATGGTCTTCTTGATGCCGACCTTCTCTTTGAGATCGTCTATCGCCTTTATGAGATTCTCGAGCTTATCCTCATCGCTCTTGCCCTTTATTCCCAGATAATCCGCGACCTCTGCGTATCTTGCCAGAGTATGCGGGTGATCGTACTGCGGGAAGGTGCCCATCTTAACGGGGACTTCCTTGGCGTTGAAACGAAGTACCTCATCGATCATGAGTGCGTTTGCAACACCGTGAGCGATGTGGTGGAATGCGCCGAGCTTGTGAGCCATTGAATGGCATACGCCGAGGAATGCATTTGCAAAAGCCATGCCCGCCATTGTAGCGGCATTTGCCATTTTCTCCCTTGCTACCGGATCATTCGGTCCGTTGTCATAAGCGCGGGGCAGATTTTCGAGTATCATCTTAAGAGAACGGAGAGCGAGTCCGTCAGTATAATCGGTAGCCATCATCGATGCATACGCCTCAAGCGCATGAGTTACCGCATCTATTCCGGATGCGCTCGTGAGCCCTCTCGGAGCAGTCATGTGCAGGTCTGCGTCGATTATTGCCATATTGGGCATGAGCTCATAATCGGCAAGAGGATATTTGACTCCGGTGCTCTCATCGGTTATTACCGCAAACGGGGTGACCTCGGAACCTGTTCCTGCAGAAGTCGGTATAGCTATGAAGTAAGCCTTCTCACCCATCTTCGGGAATGTGTATATACGCTTCCGGATATCGACAAAACGCATTGCCATATCCATGAAGTCTGCTTCGGGATGCTCGTAAAGCACCCACATTATCTTGCCGGCATCCATTGCCGATCCGCCGCCTATCGCTATTATGACGTCCGGGCAGAACGCCTTCATCTGAGCCGCACCCTCTTTTGCGCAGGCAAGAGTCGGGTCCGGAGCGACGTTGTAGAATGTCGTATGAGTTATGCCGAGGCTGTCGAGCTTATCGGTGATCGGTTTTGTATATCCGTTCTGATAGAGGAAGGTATCTGTAACAATGAAAGCCTTTTTCTTTCCGAGCACATGTCCGAGCTCGTCAAGCGCAACAGGGAGCGAGCCCTTCTTGAAATACACTTTCTCGGGTGCGCGGAACCAGAGCATATTTTCCCTTCTTTCTGCAACAGTTTTTATATTGATGAGATGCTTTACGCCGACATTTTCGGAGACCGAGTTTCCTCCCCAGCTTCCGCATCCGAGCGTGAGGGACGGGGTGAGGCTGAAGTTATAAAGATCTCCGATACCGCCCTGAGATGAGGGGGTGTTGACCAGTACGCGGCAGGTCTTCATCCGGTTGCTGAACCGGTCTATCTTCTCTCTCTCCGTCGTCGCATTGACATAGAGAGAAGAGGTGTGCCCGAGTCCGCCGTCCTCGATCAGGTGAGCCGCCTTATCCATCGCGTCTTCAAAATTCTTTGCGCGATACATGGCAAGAACGGGAGACAGCTTTTCATGCGCAAATTCCTCGGATATATCAACGCTCTCGACTTCTCCGATGAGTATCTTTGTGTTTTCGGGAACGCTGACGCCCGCGAGCGCGGCTATCGTCGTGGCCTTCTGACCGACTATCTTGGCGTTGAGCGCGCCGTTTATTATGATCGTCTTTCTGACCTTTTCCGTCTCATCCTCCTTGAGGAAATAGCAGCCGCGGCGCTCAAACTCGTCACGGACCTTCTTATAGACCTTATCGAGAACAATGACCGACTGCTCAGATGCGCAGATCATACCGTTATCAAACGTTTTGGAATGTATTATCGAGTTGACTGCGAGGAGTATATCCGCGGTATCGTCAATGACCGCAGGAGTATTTCCGGCTCCGACTCCGAGCGCTGGCTTACCGCTGGAATAAGCCGCCTTTACCATTCCGGGGCCGCCGGTCGCGAGGATTATGTCCGCTTCCTTCATAAGAAGGTTTGTCATCTCAAGCGAGGGGATATCTATCCAGGAGATTATGCCCTCGGGCGCTCCCGCTTTTACAGCCGCCTCAAGCACTACCTTTGCCGCAGCGATGGTAGACTGCTTTGCTCTAGGATGCGGGCTGATTATTATTCCGTTCCTCGTCTTAAGAGAAATAAGTGTTTTGAATATTGCGGTCGAGGTCGGGTTGGTGGTCGGGATGACCGCTCCTATAAGTCCTATGGGGGCGGCTATTTTCTTTATTCCGTAAGCCTTGTCCTCTTCTATCACACCGCAGGTCTTTGTGTTGCGATATTTATTATATATATATTCGGACGCAAAGTGGTTCTTTATTACCTTGTCCTCTACTACGCCCATTCCGGTCTCCTCTACCGCCAGCTTGGCAAGAGGGATCCTCTCCTTGTTCGCCGCACTCGCCGCAGCAAGGAATATCTTGTCGACTTGCTCCTGAGTATACTCCGCGAAAATCTTCTGAGCCGCCCTCACCTTTGCGATGGCAGCTTCCAGCGTCTCAACGCTGTTAACGATCTCATACTGCGTATTTTCCATTGCAGTACCTCCTTTTTTGCTCTCATTTATTCATTTATTTTATTTTTATGATCTATTTTATTTGCCCGCCGGCATCTCTTCAAGGCTTCTTGAAAGGACCGCGATCGACTCCGCCATGTTCTCATTCCTGACTGTGACAGAATCCGGTGCAGACAAGATAGCGGGAGAAAAGTTCCATATCGCTCTTATGCCGCACTTGACCATCTCGTCGCAAACCTTCTGCGCCTCTGACCTGGGAACGGTTATTATCCCTATATCTATCCTGTGCTTACGGCAATATTCACTGAAATATGACGCGGGGTATATAGTACCGCGTATTATGTCCCGGGTAATTTTTTCATCAGCGTCAAAAGCCGCAACGATCTCAAGACCGTACTCGGAAAAACCGTCGTAACCGTAAAGCGCCATCCCCAGTTTACCCGCGCCTACGATCACCGCGCTTTTATATGAGGTGTAACCGAGGGTGCTCTCGAGAGCGGCTATGAGATTGTCTATCTCATATCCCATCTTGGGTTTTCCCCTTCCGCTTATCTGGGCGAGATCCTTCCTCACCTGTACATCTCCGTATCCGAGTGCGGATGCGACCGTTGCCGAAGATATGTACCCGCTACCGCTCGGTATACCCTTGAGATAATTGAGATAGCACGGAAGACGCCGCATCACGCCGGGCGCAAGCTCATTCCCGCATGCGTTCTTTCCCATACTAAGCTCTCCTTTCCGAACTTTGTTATTATTTTAACACACTTCACCCGGAAAGTAAAATGCAAAATGAGCATATCGATATATGAGTATCTATATACCTTTAACGAATCCGCGTTTCCGATGTGACGGCAGATAGATAATCACTTTTTTCTTCCGGGCTTCCTCGGTGCGGAAGAAAGATACATTTCTATGACAGACTCGATAGTAGAAACCACGGCACGGCGCGATTCTTTCGGCAAAGAGCGTGTCTTTCTGTACAGATGCACCAGCCGCATCTCTTCATCGCTGAGCTCGGAGGAATCCTGCCCTACCGGCATATTGAGCAACTCTCCCGCAGAAACGTGAAACAGCTCGGATAACTCCGGTATCATTTTCATAAATGATTTTGAGAGCCCGCGCCTCCAGTTATTGACCGTTTTCGGACGCAGTCCTGCTGTGCGCTCGAATGCGGCATCCGACTCAAAATCTGACTCTATCAGCGCAATGACAGTCTCCCTGACTTTGTCGGTCTCCCCGGCGGTCATTTATTTTTCCCTCCGGGACGAGCGCCGGTGCTGCCCCTCTTTTTACGAGCTGAAAATCCGAACGTGCCGAGAGATCTGCCGAGAGCAAAATATTCTCCGTGAGAATACGCCGCGAGGGACGCCCTCTCAAAATGCAGTTTGCCGTTCTCGTCGAGCAGAGATTCGTCCGCAGATACGTTCAGTATATCCGCAATGAACATGTCGTGAGAGCCCAGAGATATCACATCGCTGACCCTGCACTCTATGGACACAGGTGATTCTGCAATTGAGGGAGCCGAGACTAGACGGGACGGCGCCGCGGTCAGTCCGCACCGTTCGAATTTATTGACCTTTGCTCCGGTATATATACCGCAGAAATCCGCCGCTTTGACAAGTTTTGCGGGCGTCAGGTTTATAACGAATTCGCCCTTCTCCTTAATTATCCCCCATGAATATCTGGAGGGGCGTACCGATATATATGTTTTTGCCGGATCGGAACAAACTATCCCGGTCCATGCGACTGTTATTATATTGGACTTTTCTGTGTCGCCCACCGATACCATTACGGCAGGGACGGGCGAGAGCAACGTCCCACTGCCCATATCTATCTTTCCCATATCAGCCCTCCTTAGTGTTATCCGTCTGCATGCCGAGCCATATTTTGGTCAGTATGCAGTCCGGCAGAATTTTGAACAGCACATGCTGGACCTTGGTATACCAGTTCGTGACGCACATGACTTTTCCCTTCTTTGCCGCTTTGATACAGCGCGCCACAACATCCTCCGGCAAAAGCATGGGCTTCATTTTTTTTGGAACCCGCGCTCCTTTGACGGAAAATGCGGTCCCGAAGAACTCGGTCTTTACCCAGCCGGGGCAAAAGCAGGTAGCGCTTATCCCATACGGGATGAGCTCATATTTGAGTGCCTTTGTATAATGCAGAACGAACGCCTTGCTCGAGGCATAAATATTGAAATCAGGCATCGGGACAAAGCAGGATCCGCTCCCCATCTCAATAACGTGTCCGCCGCGTTCCATATATGGGATGCACATATGCGTTATGAGCACGAGCGCCTTGACATTCAGATCTATCATACCGCATACATCATTCTCGCTGAGAAGAGAGAAGTTGCCGAACTTTCCGAATCCGGAGGCGTTTATAAGATATTTTATGCGCGGCTTTTTCTCTTCGAGTGCCGCTCTGACCTTTTCTATCCCCTCTGCGGAGGTAAGATCAGCGGCAATTATCTCTGCGCGGACTCCGAGCGAGTCGCGCACTGCCTCCAGCTTTTCCGCATTCCGCGATATGAACCAAAATTCGTCCGCCTCACCCTTTTCGTGAAGCTGTTTTACAAATTCACGTCCTATGCCGGAGGACGCACCGGTTATCACAGCAAGAGCCATAAATAAAAAACCTCCGCTTATATCCGCGGCGCAAAAACCGAATCCTGCGTCCGCGTTTTTATTGTTTTATATCCCTATTGCAAACCCGATTTTATTTATCTATATTATTGTAACATATTTTCCCGGGAAAGTAAACAGAAAAAAAGCGAAAAAAGGCGCTCTGCCTGACCGGCAGAACGCCCGAAACTAAACGTCAAAAAACAGTAAACCGCTATCTTCAAGTCAGCCCTGCGGGCAACACTCTGCATTTTCACACGAGCCGTTCTTCATAAGACGAGGGGCAAACAGAAAGATATTGAAAAGCAGTATCAGAACACTTATCGCAGAAAGCAGCTGCTGCGGATAAACCGCGATCCCGAAAAGCATATTACCCTCCCTCTCGATAGCGTCTACCAGTACGGATGCGAGACAGGTGAACACGAAAATGCATATACCGCTGAATGCATTATTTATCCCCATCGCATACGTCCTGTCCGAACGGGGAACATAATCCAGCATGAGATTCGTCATAGAAGACTGTATCCCGCCGAGCGAAGCGTTATAAATCACAAAGAAAACCGAAAAAAGGATCTTTCCGTTTTCCGGGACGCAGAATATATTTATAAAGAAGCCCACGGCGACAAAGCACATACAGAGCCGCAACATAAATATCCAGGAGGTCCGGTCCGCCAGGGCGCCAAAAGGCCTGGAGACGAGCGCTCTTGACAAGCTGCACACGATCGAAAGGTTCGCAATAAAACCGTACGACAATCCGAGAGTATTAGTAATATATGCTCCGGTAAACATATTAGTTACATTGGCTATGTTCCACAGCGCGCATATGAGCGCAACCGTTCTTACCTGTTTTTTGCAAACAGTTATTTCCAAAAAACGGCGGAACGTCATTTTTTCCCCGCATTCCTGCTCCTCGTCATACTTTGGCTCTTTTATGAATACGAGAAGGATAAAATTGATTGCGGAAAGACCTCCTATCACCGCCGCAAAAATATAAAAACAGGTCTCTGTATCTCCGGCGAGCGTGTATTTGTCAAGCATGTCACCGCATATTTTTGTGAACAGCATACCGCCTAGTAATGATACGATCTCTTTGTCGGCAGTAAATCTGCCGCGGACTCCGTCATATACGATCGACAAATGCCAGCTCATCCTCATGGGAGAGTAGACCGCGCTCGCGGCATACGCCAGAAAAAACAAAAATATAAAAAATCCCAGGGATATCCCGATCGGAGGCAAACAATAAAGCAGGATGAATACCGTCTGATTTACGATATTCAAAAAAATCACCTTTGCCTTTACGGATGAATTTTTCCTTACGAACATCACGGAGAAAAACTGGATCGCGGAGCAAAGGCTGGCGATCGATGCGATTATCCCCTGCTGCGCCGTAGTTGCATTCATATAATTGAGTATGCTCGCAAGGTGTGCAGTAGTAAAGAGCAGGGTTATAAAATATTCTGCCGCCGCCTGTATTATGCTCAACAAACGGCTTCGCTTGTATATGTCATAATCTATACCGCACATATATCCTCCCGAAATTTTGACAAAGGCAAAGACAGAAATGTATGGCTGTCTTCCAATGTGTTGACCGGCAGGATAATATTATCACGCAAAATTTTCTTTGTATATGTAGTTTTTTATCTTTTGTATGTGTTTTTTTGACTTATTTCAATAGAATAAAAAAACGGGGCCCGTGTGTCACGGGTCCCGGGAAATCCGAACTTATCATACTGCATATCACGGCAGAGCTATTTCTTTATATGGCTCAGGTATAACTGCGTCGTCAAAATCGAAGCTCTCCGGATCTATCGAATCAAACAATCCCCAGTGTATCGGAACGGCGCACTTTGCACCGATCTCATAGGCGAAATCAGCAGCATCGGACGCATTCATATTATTGCCGACTCCGTTTATCGGCAGGAACGCGACATCTACGCCGTCCTCGACAAGGCTCAGCACCTCGTCTATAACGTCATAGTTATACAGCGTATCTCCGCTTATGTAGTAAGTCTTATTTCCGTCATCGATTATATATCCCGCCGCGGTAGGATCGCTGTGCTCCGCTTTGACGGCATATACCGTGACGCCTTTTTCGCTCCATACGGAGCGTGGGTTCAGCATAACGTAATTGTGCGGACCTCCGAATTTACTGACCTCAAGATAAGCGTTGTAAGGAGCCATCACCGTTATCGGCTTTGCCCCGCCGTTCAGATAGTGTTCAAGAGTCTCGGTGTCAAGATGATCGGCGTGTGCGTGAGTGATGATTATGATGTCAGGCGACACCTTGAAAAATTTCTCCTCGACCGGGATCCTGCGTTGATGCTCCGGCTCGATCTTAGCTACCGAGTTCGAAAGATACGGATCGACCAGTATCCTCACATTATCATTCTCAAACAAAAGCCCTGCCTGCGTCAGCCATGTGACCTTCATAATTATGACCCTTCCTTTCTTACGCTAAATCAGCGTTCTGTGCGGTTTGCCCTTGGCAAATCGACGCCGTATCATTGGCGCCGAAGTCACAAAAGGCGGGTTTGAAAATTCACTTTCAAACCTCCCTCCCCTTCTTACGATACGGAAGACCGCAGAGCCCCGCGCCCTTTCCGCTTTTATTTTAACATATCTTAACTGATTATTCAATACAGTTTTTTCTGCACACTGCGCCGCTCTTTTAATTATATTCTTCCCGCCGTGTTTTGCCCCGGGAAAGACATGCGGCTCTCATTAAGATTTTCACAATTTTTTTCATTACCCGTGTAGACAAGCGCCGATCTATCTGCTATAATACATAAAACGCACGTAAAATACGCCCGTCCGCCGGGCGCTATCCGACGCGGAGAAAAAGGCGGCGCAGATACGAAAGGAGTTACAACGAATGAAAACCGAATACGGAATACAAATGTACAGTCTCAGGGACGTCACCGCAAAAGACCTGGAAGGCGCACTTGCTACGGTCGCGGAGATGGGATATAAATATATTGAATTTGCCGGATTCTTCGGACACAGTGCCGAGAGCGTCAAAGGGATGCTCGACAGAAACGGCCTCATATGCTCCGGCACTCACACAAACTGGGATGAGCTCACGAGCGACCGTATAGTCGACACTATAAGATATCATTCCAAAATAGGCAACAAAAACATAATAATACCCGGCTTTGACCGCAAAGAAGAGACGCTTGAAAAGATGATCGAGGTCATAAACTATGCTCAGCCGATCCTCCGCGAAAACGGGATCTCGCTCGGATACCACAATCACTCCTATGAGTTCCTTGAGACCCCCTACGGGAAAATAATACACAAAGAACTCGAGACGAGAACGGCGGTCGATTTTGAGATAGATACTTTCTGGGCATTCAACGCTAAGATCAATCCCACCGATATAATGGAGAGGCTGAAAGACAGAATAAAAGTGATACACCTCAAAGACGGCATCCCCTCGGCAGACGGTACGGAAAACGGAGCTGTCGGGAAATCGATCGGAGAGGGCGAAGCTCCGATAGAGCGCATCCGCGCAAAGGCGCTTGCACTCGGCGCTCTCATGGTCGTGGAATCAGAAGGACTCGATCCTACCGGACCGGAAGAGGTCCGCAGATGTATAAAATATCTCCGCACCCTTGACTGCTGAAAAAAACATCTGCTCTACTAAAAAATAAAAAAAGTGCGTGTCGCTCATTGAGCGTACACGCACCTTTTTTATACTCACGCTCTGGCTACCCCGGTCTCTCTTGCAGCTCGGGCGACTGCCTCCGCCACAACAGGAGCGACGCGTCTGTCCAGCGCGGGAATGATTATGTTCTCCTCCGAAAGCTCCTCTTCCGGTATCATGGAGGCTAGCGCTAAAGATGCCGCGACCTTCATCGCCTCATTGATCTCGGACGCCCTGCAGTCAAGCGCGCCACGGAATATACCGGGGAACGCAAGCACGTTATTTATCTGATTCGGATAATCCGATCTTCCCGTACCTACGATGCGTGCTCCTGCGGCACGCGCGAGATCCGGCATTATCTCTGGGACCGGATTTGCCATCGGGAAAACTATCGCGTCCTTAGCCATACCGGATACCATTTCCCCGCTGACCACTCCGGGCGCCGATACTCCGATGAAAACGTCTGCCCCTCGCATTGCGTCCGCAAGCGTTCCTGTAAGTTTTTCCTCGTTGGTGATCTCCGCGATCTCCTTATGAGCATGAGAAAGCGAACTGTCTCCGCGGCAAATTATGCCGAAGCGATCGACCATGACAAGATGCTTTACTCCCATATTCAAAAGATGCCGACCGATCGCGATCCCGGCAGAGCCGGCGCCGTTTATCACTACGCGAACATCACCTATCTGCTTGCCGACTACCCGAAGTGCATTTATGAGTGCCGCCGCAACGACTACCGCGGTCCCGTGCTGATCATCGTGAAAGACCGGGATATCACAGATCTCTTTGAGCCGCCTCTCAACTTCAAAGCATCTGGGAGCGGCAATATCCTCAAGATTTATCCCGCCAAAACTGCCGGATATCAAATATATCGTCCTGACAAGTTCATCTACATCTTTGCTTTTTATGCAAAGGGGGAATGCGTCTACGTCTGCAAATTCTTTAAAGAGCGCGCACTTCCCCTCCATTACCGGCATGCCCGCCTCCGGCCCTATGTCCCCGAGTCCGAGAACTGCGCTGCCGTCGGTTATGACAGCGACGAGATTAGCGCGCCGCGTCAGGCTGTACGAAAGCTCCGGATCGCGCTGTATCTCAAGACACGGCTCCGCGACGCCCGGGGTATATGCGAGAGAAAGATCCTTGCGGTCATTTATCCGACAGCGGGACACGACCTCTATCTTCCCTTTCCATTCATAATGCTTTTTCAGTGCCTCTTCTTTTATATCCATTTCCTTACCTCGCGCCGGACCCGGCGCCTCCGTTCCTTTTTATTTTGTTTTTATTCCTTGCCCGGGCGATCTGCTCAGGTCATGTCCTCCGGTCTGAATACCCGATCGAATTCCTCTCCGCTCAAAAATCCGAGCCGCAGGCAGGCCTCGCGCAGAGATATGTTCTCCTTATACGCAAGCTTCGCGGTTTTCGCGGCATTGTCGTATCCGATATAAGGGTTTAGAGCGGTCACGAGCATCAGCGAATTGTAAAGATTACTTTTCATTTTGTCCCTGTTCGCTTTCAATCCGTCAAGACAATGTATCCGGAAGGATCTGAGCGCATCGGTAAGAAGCCGGACCGACTGAAGAAAATTATATATACACACCGGCATAAATACATTGAGCTCAAAATTCCCCTGAGATGCCGCCATAGCCACCGCAGTGTCGTTGGCGATCACCTGCACCGCTACCATAGTGACCGCCTCGCACTGCGTCGGATTGACCTTGCCCGGCATTATGGAGGATCCCGGCTCATTTTCCGGAATGCTTATCTCTCCGAGACCGCATCTCGGTCCGCTTGCAAGCCATCTTACGTCGTTCGCTATTTTCATCATGTCGGCGGCAAGAGCCTTGAGCGCTCCGTGAGCGAAAACAAGCTCGTCCTTTGCGGTAAGGGAATGGAATTTATTCGGCGCGGAGACAAATTCTCTGCCGGTCAGAGCTGTCAGCTCTTCCGCGGCAGTCTCTCCGAAATGTGCAGGAGCATTCAACCCTGTGCCGACCGCGGTCCCGCCCAAAGCGATGCCACGGAGCCCGGAGAGCGAAGAGCGTATCATGCCGAGCGATGTTTCGAGCATACCGCGCCATCCGCTTATTTCCTGTGAAAACCTAATCGGAGTCGCGTCCTGAAGATGTGTTCTCCCGCTTTTCACCGCGTCTGCGTTTTCCTCTTCCAGCCTCCTCATAGTATCTATCTCAAGTACCAGCTCCGGTATCAAGCCGTCTTCGATACTCATGACAGCCGCTATATGCATTGCTGTCGGGAATGTATCGTTTGAAGACTGAGACATATTTATATCGTCGTTCGGATGAAGTATCTTTTTCCCGGCTATCTCATTACCTCTGGCGGCTATGACCTCGTTTGCGTTCATGTTTGACTGAGTACCGCTCCCGGTCTGCCATACTACAAGCGGAAAATTGTCTGCAAGACTTCCGCTTATAACCTCGTCGCACGCGGTCTCGATAGCTCTTAGTTTTTCCTCTGTCATACGCTCAGGCAAAAGGCGGCGGTTTGCCCTTGCGGCGGCCTTTTTTAAAAGTCCGAACGCTTTTATTATCTCACGGGGCATCTTCTCGGTGCCTATTTTGAAATTTTCATAGCTCCTCTGCGTCTGTGCTCCCCAGTATTTGTCTGCCGGAACGCGCATTTCTCCCATAGAGTCTCTTTCCGTACGATATTCCATATGATCCCCCTCCTCAGTCCTTTTGGCCACAGCCGCCGGATCCGACCGCATGCGCTTTCATAGCCGAAAAGCTCTCCTCGCTTATAACATGTTCTATGCGGCAGGCATCCTCCGCGGCGGTCTCGGGAGACACGCCGAGCCGCTCGAGCCATCCTGACAGCAAGGTATGTCTCTCATATATTTTTTCCGCAATGGCTCTGCCTGCATCTGTCAGAACTATCCCACCGTACTGATCGGTTTTGACGTAGCCGCTGTTCCTCAGATTTTTCATGGCTACACTCACGCTCGGCTTTGAAAAACCGAGTTCTTCGGCCACGTCCACGGCGCGAACGCTGCCGCTGCGTTTGCTGAGCACCAGGACCGTTTCAAGATAATTTTCCGCAGATTCCTGTATTTTCATCAATACCTCCTGCCATGCTTCGGAAAAGACCTCCGCGCTTACGACCGTTATTATCTGAAATTATACCACATTTTCCCCCGCCTTGCAATACTTGAGGAAATATTGCCGAAGTACAGCAATACCGCGCCGTCTTATCGGCGCGGTATTGTCAATTATTATTTACATATCTCCGCTGCTATCATGGCTCTGCCCTCGGATCGTTCCGTCGTATGCGACGTCACCACAGGTATATTCCAATTTCCGGCCGTATTCCTTCTCATAGACCTCACGGCATGCCTCGTACGCGGATTTTCTGAGATATTCTATATTTTCCTTGCGGCTGAGCCCTGCCCTCGGATATATCGGCGGAGTTATATGGACAGTAAAATATTTTTCGCGTATCCCCTCTTCGTCAACTTTTTTGCCTTCACGATATGTTATGAACTGAGGGACTACCGGAACATTGTATTTCACTGCTATCACGAATGCGCCGTCCTTATAGGGACGCACCTTATCGTACATCCACCACATTGAGCCCTCGGGGTAAACGAGGAGAAAATCTTTTCTCTTTTCAAGCACCTCTTTTACCGCCTCGTTGAAATTTCTGAGCCCAGCCATAGTCTCGGACATCGGGAGCATATCGCCGGCGCGCATAAACTCGCCGAGGGATCCGCGCATATTGTTGAACGGAGCGGCAACTACAAAGGTCCGATGCCCTCTGGCGCCATATTTGACCGCGAGGCAGTCGAATTTAGCAACATGATTGCATGTGAGCACCGCCGCGCGGAGACCGTGAAGGTTTTCCCTTCCCTCATACCGAGTCTTCAGAACCGCTTTATTCTCATAGACAGTAAACGGCTTTACTATAAAAAACTTTTCAAGCGCGTATTTTATTTTTTCGGGCAAAGTTCTTTTACTTATATATCTGTACTTTTCCGTTACAGGTATCACAAGCTCTCTCGGTATCGGATCGACATGACGGTCGAATACGCCCTCTCTCTCGCTCTGCTCTATTTTTTCAAGAACACTTGACCTGCTCATCATTCTCCTCCGCGCCGTTCTCCGACGCCCCGACGCGTTCGATAGCCTCCCACCGGAATTCATTTTTTCCGAAGATCGCGCGTCCGACTATAAATATATACTCAGCATAAAAGACCGGGTGTATCAGCGCTATTTGTATAAGTCTGAGCGTCCCGTATCCTCGCATGTTTTCGCGCTCGATAAACAGCGCCGTCAAAGTCATCAGAAAGAACGACAAATACACAGACCCGAATCCCAGTGCGCACGGGATCAGCATATAATACCAATCCGGCGAGACGGCCGCAGATACAGCTGCCGCCGCGATCGAAAAAAGTCCTGCGGCAAAGCAAAAACCTATATACAGATAAGCGCATCCGAGCACGGTCGTATAATATCGGTCCTTGAGACTGCCGTTATCGGCCAGACTCTGTTTATAAAGCCGTCTTGACGCCACAACTCCGGACATCCAGCGACAGCGGCGTTTATTTGTGACAGAATGGAGCGGAGATTCCTCGACATACACCTTGGCGTATGAGGAATAGTAAGTCGTATATCCGGAGGACGCGCAATCGTACATCAGCTCTATATCCTCTGTGAGCGTCTTGCGATAAGGCCAGCCCCCCAGCTTTTCCATGAGCGAACCTCTGAGAGCGAGCCCTGTGCCTACCGTCATACAGGTTATGCCCTTGTCAGACTTGAATCTGTTGCCCATATCGTCTATAAGAGTCCATATGACACCGTTGCAGTCGGACCACATGCTGACCTTCCGGTTCTGGCCCTTCCCCCTCACGAGGCCGGCGTTTTTTCCGTAAAGACGGTTTTTCACCAGCTTTTTTGCGCATATGACGTCGCATCCGCTTGCCATAGCGTCATTCATCCTTGAAAGGAAGTCGTCGGCCAAGGCGCAGTCTGCATCTATTATTATATATGCGTCATATTTTTCTTTTTCAGAGAGCAATGTCCTTACGGCGCCGTTCAGCGCATCTCCCTTGCAGCTCTGGTTTCTGACAACATGCACTCTTGCGCCGGCTGTTCGGCACATTTCCGCAGTGGGGTCGGACGGATCGTTTATTATAACATGTATATCATACATGCCTTTGTCATAATCCTGCCTGGAAAGCGAGGCGAAAAGATCTCCTATCGCGCGGCTCTCATTCCTCGCGGGCACCAGGAGAGCAAAGCGGCTTTTCCCGGGATTCACTATTCTTTTCTGCGGCTTTACCGCACCGAACCAGGCTATCACACGCGGAAGATATATGATCAGGAACAGCGCCCCCGCAAGCGCGATCGCCACGGAAAGCGCAAATGATAAATTCTGCATTTTGATATTCTCCTCTCTTATCTCTCAGCTATATCCGCCCTGAAGACGATGTGCCCTCAGTCCCCTCTCCGGCATCCGTGCCGCAAGCGGGTTTATAAACTACAAATTCATAATTGTCCGGAGTTTCGGCACGGCTGCACATTGCACTGTAAACTGCTTCGCGCAGAGCCTCCTGCGCCTCGCGCACACTGCCTTCGGCAAAAAAAGGTCCGTCGACGTAAGCCACTATCCGAGGGCGTCCGGTCCTGCTACGTCGGTAAGTGACTGTCAGAGAAAACACCGGCGATCCGGATTTGGCAGGATATCTGAATGAAGTAGATGCAAACGGGCGTATGCCGACATAATAAGGCCATATATGGGCCTCCGGAAATATTACGACCGCCGCCCCCTCGGATATCCTCTGCTCTATCGCTTTGCCGAACGGCCCGAACCCTCCGATCTCGGTAGGAGTCGGTATCGCGCCCACCATAGTCATGAACATCCTGGTCCCGCGGAGCGCCACATTGTCAGGATTAACGACAAAATAAGCATCATGCGGCGATAGCAGTACGTTTGGGATGAATGCGTCACCCGGTATCTGCGTATGATTGCCGTAAATGAACATCCCGCTCTTTTTGTAAGGCACTATTTTTTCCCTGCCCACAAACTTTACTCTGAATTTAAAAAAGCAATACAGATGCGCCACCGGCAGCATTATGATCTTATATACAATAAATCTGAAAAACCTGTATATCGGTCCGCGCCTGATATAAGGATAATTTTTCCCGACCGTTATTTTAGGCCGCGGTCCTACACCGGAAAATTCGTCATTCACCGGATCGCTATATATTATTGTCTTTTTATCTCTCTTCTTCATTCTTTTTCATTCCGCCGCAGTTTTTCCATTTTTCTCGCGGGCGCAGTCGGAAGATCGCAGCCCGCGCCGGTTTGACACAGCATTTAAATAGTATCACAGCACCCCAAATTTTTAAAGGACATTTGATTATTTTCGATTATACAGTTTTGAGTCCTAATTTCTCTCGGTCTACAAAACTGAGACCTACTCTCTACCGTTTGTGGAATTTTATTAATTTTAAAATAATAGTTGTCATTTTAACAAAAATATGCTATACTGTTCATGAAATAACCATATTTTAAAGACGATAACGCTCGGAGATATCTGCAATGAAAAATTTGAAGCCGATAATTGCCGCCAAACTGGCGGCCCTGAGGAAAAGCAAGCATCTGACTCAGGCGCAGCTGGCAGACAAGCTCGGATACTCAGACAAGGCCGTATCCAGGTGGGAAAGAGGCGACACTCTGCCGGACATAGACGTGCTGTACGAGCTCTGTTCATTTTACGGAGTATCTCTCGATTTTCTGGTCGATGAGAACAGCGAGGTCACCAAGGACATAGAGAGGAATTCCGCGGCTCAGAGAGGAAACAAGATAGCCCTTTGCACTCTTGCAATAACAACAGTATGGCTCATAGCTACCTGCATAGTAGCATATATTAATATATACAGCAACGAGACCCGCTGGCAGATATTTATTTGGGCGCTCCCGGCTTCCTGTATTGTAGGGTCGATGTTCAATCATTACTGGGGAAAGAGAAAGCTGGTCGCCCTGCTCCAGTCCATGACGATGTGGCTCTTTCTCACTGCGGTCTATATCCAGTTTCTCGAATACAATATATGGATGATATTCATAATAGGAGTGCCGTCTCAGATAATGATAATCCTATGGCAGCACATCAAATCAGAGCGTCTGAAATATAAGGCCGTGAACAGCGAGGATAATTTCGACGAGGAACTGATATGAGCAAATCGTCCGCCGCCTGCATAGAATGATATCAGAGAGCGGCGACACCGCACAACTATCAACAACAAAAGAAAGGCGCTGATTATGAAAATAGTGGTTATCCGTTCCCCGAAGCTTTTAAAGCCTATACTTAAGAAGATGTTCGGGTTCGGAAAGGACGGAAAATAGCGCGCAATGCGGCGATCTGTTCAAGATCCGCCGCAAACGGCGATCAACATATCCGCAAAATCGAAAGATACACGGAAAAGCGCAGTTCCCGGCGGGAACGAAGATCATATCAGACTTGAATGAAAATCAAATCGAAGGCCCTCTGCCGTATGTTTATCGCAGAGGGCCTTAAATATTCAAGTTAAATCAAATTTCGGCGCGGTCGTATACACCCGCAAAGTTTCCATGCACGCACGGCAAGTGCCCGTTCGATCGCCTGAATAGGATCATAAACGCACTAAAGATACACCCTTCCCCGCCATATGATCTCAAACGTTTGGCGGCAGTACGCTCTCTATGCCGGGCAAATGCGAGTCGTCACCGTAAAAGTCAAAACTCATCGAACACCCGTCACATCTCAGGAGAGATACCGACGCGTTGGGAGCCCAGGTCGTTTTTTCCGATACAAGAGAATCCGGTATACCGCATGCTTCCGCATACAGCGCTCTGATAGGGGTCGCATGCGTCGCGGCCAATATGGTCTGTCCGGGGTGCAGACGCGACAGCCTGCGTATCTCGGAGCAAACGCGCAGCCTAAGCTCTGAAAAGCTCTCTCCTCCATTCGGGCGTGAATGCCCTATATCATGCCGCCATACCGAATCATATTCTTCCGGATATGACTTAATAAGGTCAGCTACGCTCCTGTTTTCCCATTCTCCGGCGTAGATCTCTCGCAAAAGTCTGTCCTTTTCTATCGTCATACCGCGGAGGCGTGCGCTCGGGAGCGCCGTATTATAAGCACGTATAAGGTCACTCGAAATTATTGCGTCAAAGTGTATGTCAGCAAGCCTTTCTGCGGTTTTTTCAGCCTGTATATAACCCAGCTCGGATAGGTCGAGATCAGTGTGCCCGAGAAAAACTCCGTTTTTATTGCCCAAGCTCTGTCCGTGACGAACAAGATAAAAAACAGTTTCCATATTAAAATCTCCGTTATAAGCAAAATATCCTCCGGCGTCAAAAATCATAGCCGGGCAAAGCGCAGATAAGCGGGCGACTTGACCACAAAAAAACGACATAATGCCGGATAAAATCTTCGAATCACCGGCTCCGACCGCCAAAAAGCCTTTCAGGGTTTTATGAGGTAGGCGCTAAAAAACGTAAAAAGCCGATGAAAATCGTAAAAAGGCATTACGGGCTTTTAAAAAATGAGATCAAACATCCGTATATCAATTACCAAAATCGAGGTTTACGGTATAAAATTATATCACAGAGTTGAGCGCTTGTAAATAGTGCACGCCGATGAATACTATGCATATTTTTTATTTTCATTTGAAAATATCCATGCGAGTAAAAAAGCAAAACTGCAATAACGAGACACCGAATTTTTTCAGAAAAGAATATATCAACATTAAAAACAGAGATACGACAAAACAAATCCGATCCGCGCAAAAAGCTCTGAAAACATTCTGTCTTTTTTCATCGGTCATCTCAAAAAGAACACATTGGCCACTATTTTCTTGAAAATGAGCAAAACTTAAAATGTAAACAAAAGTTTTATAGTTAAGTCTTTGCATGAGAAAACATCACTCCGCATTTCAAATTACATGCAAATATGTAAACCAAAGTTGAAATATCGTTTAGTCAGGCGCAAAACAACGCAATATTTTTTCAAAGGAACAGATGAAGTTTTGAAGACATATACCCAAAATATTGACGATAATAACTGCGACTCAAATTCCAAAATGCCCGTAAAACGAAAAAAAATCCCAAGCGCCGTCGTATTTAAAATACAAATGTGCAAACAACAGAGGAAACTCAAAATATTTATATTAAGTACCTGAAATAACTAGAGGCGTAAAATTGGTTTAACATGATTATTATCGTATATATTACGAATTTAAT
>CALWTR010000049.1 GCA_944384525.1 uncultured Clostridia bacterium | reverse complement strand
AGTATTATTTCTATATGGAGGCAGAGGGAGACATATATCCAGATAACGGCAGAGCTATGATGGAGGAGCTCTCTTCCTGCTGTGACAAACTGAAAATAGTGGGTTGCTACAAGAGCAGTCAGGCATAAACGGGGGGAATTATGGTACTGGATCTTAAGCTGGCGTCCGGAGGATATGATATAACGATCGAACGCGCCTCGATCGGCTGTGCGGATAGGTATTTCCGACTCGACCGCAAGGTCTTGATCGTTACCGATGAGGGTGTTCCCGCCAGATATTCTGAGGCGATAGCGTCCAAATGCGTTCATCCGTATATAGAGACGGTCCCGAGCGGCGAGGAGAGCAAGAGCCTGTCAGTATTCGGCAGACTGTGCTCGAGAATGCTGAAAGAGGGATTCACACGCACGGACTGTGTCGTTGCCGTAGGCGGCGGCGTTGTCGGCGATCTTGCCGGATTTGTCGCGGCATCTTTCATGCGCGGCGTTGATTTTTATAATGTACCGACTACACTTTTGTCTCAGGTGGATTCTTCGATAGGCGGCAAGGTGGCAGTCAATCTCGACGGTATAAAGAACTGTGTAGGTGCGTTCTATCAGCCGAAGGCGGTCCTGATAGACCCCGATGTGCTCTCAACTCTCCCGAAAAGACAGGTCTCAAACGGACTTGCCGAATCGATAAAAATGGCGGTCACTTTTGACGAAGAGCTTTTTTCCATACTTGAAAACGAGGATATAAATGCAAATATCGACCTTATAATCGAGCGGTCACTGAGGATAAAGAAAAAGGTAGTCGAAACGGACGAGAAGGAAAAAGGGCTCAGAAAGGTGCTGAATTTCGGTCATACGATAGGTCACGGAATAGAGAGCAACGAGGGGCTTGGAGGACTTTACCACGGAGAATGCGTCGCGCTCGGTATGCTGCCTATGTGTTCGCCTGCAATACGCGGCAGGGTCGCGTCCGTTCTGAAAAAGGCTGGGTTGCCTACTGAATATCACGGAGATGCCGCGCGAATTTTCGAGGCGGTGAAGCACGATAAAAAGGCGGACGGAGACATGATCTCGCTGGTATTTTCGGACAAAATAGGGAGCTATCGTATAGAGAAGATCTCACTCGCAGAATTCGGCAGAATGTTGTCGGAGGAGATGTAGTATGAAAAATACGTTTGGAACCAGCGTTTCTGTGACTCTTTTCGGTGAGAGCCACGGTCCCGCAATAGGCGCTGTATTAGACGGTATGGCGCCCGGAATAAAAATAGACGAGGAATATATCGCGTCTCAGATGGCAAAGAGACGCTCCGTCTCGGCGCTTTCAACAGCAAGACATGAGTCGGATAAAGTCGAGATATTGAGCGGAGTTTTCAGCGGCAGAACAACGGGTACCCCGATATGCCTGATGATAAAAAATGCTGATACTCACAGCTCGGATTACGCTGAACTCAGAACTGCGGCGCGCCCTGGGCACGCTGACTACAGTGGATACTGTAAGTATCACGGATTTGGCGATTACCGCGGAGGCGGGCATTTCTCAGGACGGCTCACAGCACCGATAGTAGCCGCCGGAGCGATCGCGCTCTCAGCTTTGAAGAGCAAGGGCATATTGGTCGGCACCCATATAAAAAAATGCGCTGGGATCTGCGACCGTGATTATTTAAATTATGAAAATGATATAAAATCATTGGCAGAAATGGATTTTGCTGTTCTTGATCAGAACGCGGCAGAAGCCATGAGGGCGGGTATACTCGCCGCCAAAGGTGACGGAGACAGTGTCGGAGGGGTGCTTGAGACGGCCGTGATCGGTTTTCCGGCAGGAGTCGGAGAGCCATGGTTCGACACGCTCGAGGGAGTGCTCTCGCACGCGCTGTTTTCAATACCAGCAGTAAAGGGAGTTGAATTCGGAGACGGATTTGCTTTTGCGGATATGCGCGGGAGCGGAGCAAATGATCCGTTTCGGATCAGAGACGGGAAAGTATCTACGGAGACTAACCGCAACGGCGGGATAAACGGCGGGATAAGCAACGGTATGCCGATCCTGTTCAGATGCGTGGTCAAGCCTACCCCCTCAATATATAAGACTCAGCATACAGTCGACTTTGTAGAGATGACGGATCGCGACCTTCTTATAAAGGGCAGACATGACCCGGCAGTAGTACACAGGGCAAGAGTGGTCGCCGACAGCGTTACGGCCCTCGTCCTCTGCGATATGCTTTCTCAGCGTTACGGAACCGATTTTTTGGGCAGTGCGGAGTCCGTAGTTAAAAACGCGGAATGATCAGAATTCAGAATAATTAGAGGAGATTCGGCATACAGGCAGGAGCCGATTTGATAAATATGAAATACGGCTGTATAGGCGAAAAACTTGCGCACAGCTATTCAAAAGAGATACACTCCAAGATCGCACCGTACGAATACGAGCTTTGCGAGGTATCCCGCGAGGGATTTGCTGAATTTATGGAAAGACGCGATTTCATCGCCATAAATGTCACTATCCCATATAAACGCGACGTTATACCGTATCTCTCGTATATAGACGAGGGAGCAGAAAAGATAGGTGCGGTAAATACTATAGTCAACCGCGGGGGCAAGCTTTGCGGATATAATACGGATTTTTACGGCATGAGCGCGCTCATACGCCGTCTCGGCGTTGATATATGCGGTAAAAAAGCCGCGGTGCTGGGTACCGGAGGCACGTCACGGACGGCTCGCGCAGTACTTTCATCCATGGGCGCCTCGGAGATCCTGACGGTGAGCCGTACCCCTCACGGAGAAGAGATCGGATACGAAGAGTTGTGTTCTGAGCACAGCGATCTGGATTTTATAGTCAACACGACTCCGTGCGGAATGTATCCGAACCCTGACGGCAGATTGATAGATATGGCATGCTTTTCCTCGCTCAAGGGCGTAGTGGACGCAATATATAATCCTCTGCGTACTAACTTGATCCTTGACGCCCAGGAGTGCGGTATACCTGCATCAGGAGGCCTGTATATGCTGGTAGCTCAGGCTGTACGCGCGGCGGAAATATTTATGGACAAGGATCTCGACACGGTAGCAGTTACGGAACGCATATACGCAGAAATGATGGCGGAAAAGCAGGATATTGTGCTGATCGGTATGCCTGGATGCGGAAAGAGCACAGTCGGTCGCGCGCTTTCCGAAAAGCTCGGCAAAGATTATCTGGACCTTGACGAGGAGATAGTCCGGTCAGACGGAAGAGAAATATCGAGGATATTTGCCGAGGACGGAGAGGCGGCGTTCAGAGATGCAGAGACCCGCGTTATCCGTGAGCGGGCAAGATTCTTGACCGGTGCAGTTATTTCTACCGGCGGCGGCGCAGTTCTCAGGACGGATAATGTTCGTATGCTCAAGCAGAACGGACGAATATATTTTTTGAATAGGGATATCGAGAAGATAGTGCCTACGAAAGACCGCCCTTTGTCCAGCGACGCGGATATGTTAAGAAAGAGATTCCGTGAAAGATACGGGATATACAAATCGGTATGCGACCGTGAAATAATAACGGACGAGTGCGTCGAAAATACGGTTCGTTCGATAGTGGAGGACTTCGGGAAACAGTGAAGATATTGGTTATAAACGGACCAAACCTGAATATGCTCGGGATCAGAGAGCCCGGCATATACGGACATGAGACGTATTTCTCGCTCGTCCGTTCGGTAAAGCGCCATGCAAAGGCGCGCGGAATAAAGGTCAGGTGCGTACAGAGCAATTCAGAAGGGCGTCTTGTCGACTATATACAGAGCGCATATCGCCGCTATGACGGCATTGTTATAAATCCCGGAGCTTATACACATACGAGCATCGCTATACTTGATGCGGCTAAGGCGGTCGCTCTTCCTGTAGTTGAGGTCCATATTTCAGACGTGGATTCAAGGGAAGAGTTCCGAAAGATCAGCTATATAAGAGAGGCGTGCATAAAAACCATATCCGGTCACGGTACCGCAGGCTATAATGAGGCGATAGATATTTTAGCCGGGCATTTGTCCGGATCGGAGGAACTCAGATGAGAGTCATTTTCAGACCCTCTCATCTAAGAGGAAGTGTGACGGCACCGCCGTCTAAAAGTATGGCTCACAGGATGCTCATATGTGCAGGGCTCTCGGACGGCACGAGCACTGTCAGGAATATCTCATATTCCGAGGATATCAGTGCTACGATAGATTGCCTGACTGCGCTCGGCGCATCGGTAAAAAAACTCGGAGACACCGTTGAGATAAAAGGCTTTGGTGGTATATCCAATAGTGCAGAAAGGATCCTTAACTGCCGGGAAAGCGGCAGTACACTCAGGTTTTTCATCCCGATATGTCTAGCGTCGGGAGGGCGTACAAGCTTTTGCGGAGCGCGCCGCCTTTTTGAAAGACCGCTCGGGATATACAGCGAGATATGTCGAGAGAGAGGAATAGGCTTTTTTCCCGGGGATGGAGGCCTCATTGTTGACGGTCGCCTGGGTCACGGGGATTTTGCTTTCAGGGGCGATGTGAGCAGTCAGTTCATAACCGGTCTGCTTTTTGCGCTGCCTTTGCTTGATGGGGACAGCAGTATAAATATAACGCCTCCTTTCGAGAGCCGAGCTTATACTGATATGACTTTGAGCGCTCTCGAGTCATTCGGAGTGACGGCAAAGCGCACATCGGATTATTGCTTTTCGGTCCCCGGGTGCCAGAAATACAGACCTGGCGATGTGACAGTTGAGGGTGATTATTCGAACGCGGCGTTTTTTGAGGCGATGCGTTTGCTCGGCGGAGATATAAATATATGCGGATTGTCGGGAACGAGCCTGCAGGGTGACAGAGCGTATCTTGCTGATATGCCAGAAATAGCGGCAAAATTTTGCGAGAAAGATGTTTCGGAGTGTCCGGATCTTGCTCCAGTGTACATGGCTCTGGCATCTGCATGCCACGGCGCTGTGTTTACCGGAACGTCAAGGCTGAGGATGAAGGAGAGCGACAGAGGCAACGCTATGGCTGAGGAGCTCTCAAAATTCGGCGCTGAAGTGACTGTCGGAGAAAACAGTATATCCGTAGGTAAGTGTTCAATGACCGCTCCCGCAGCTACGCTTTGTTCTCACAACGACCACCGTATAGCCATGGCACTTTCTGTACTGCTGTCCGTTACCGGCGGAGTGCTGGAGGGGGCGGAGGCAGTGGCAAAGAGCTTCCCGGAGTTCTTCAGCGTTATAAAAGGACTCGGCGCGATCTTTGACACTGTATCGTGATTCGCCAAGATATAAATAATTCAGAACGGAATTTGATCAGATGGAAATAGATATAAAAAGCAAGATACTTATAGTCGGTCTCGGACTTATAGGAGGAAGCTATGCGAGAGCGCTAAAGAAAAAGGGTTACAGTGTAAGTGCGATAACCCGCAGGCAGTCCTCCATAGACTTTGCGCTCAAAGAGGGAATAATAGATTACGGTACGATCAAGCCGGAGGAAAAGCTTATTTCTTCCGCGGATATCGTTGTGTTTTCGCTGTATCCCCACGTTTTTATAGACTGGATAGAAAAATACGGCAAATATCTTCGTCCAGGAACGCTTGTAACAGACGTAACGGGAGTTAAGGAGAGCATAGTTTATAAAATACAGGACATGCTCCCGGAGGGCGTCGAGTTCATTGCGGCTCATCCTATGGCTGGACGTGAGGTATACGGAGTAGAGAACAGTGACGAACGGATATTCAAAGGCGCAAACTATATAGTTACTCCGACCGAAAAAAACAGCAGTGAAGCGGTAGAAAAATGTCTTGAGCTCGGCCGGCTGATAGGCTTTGAAAAGCTTTCGGTGCTTTCTCCGCGCGAGCACGACGATGTGATAGGCTTTCTGTCTCAGCTGACACACTGTATAGCGATAGCGCTGATGACATGCAGGACAGACGAGCACCTTGAGAAGTATACAGGTGACTCATTCCGGGATCTTACGCGTATAGCGCGTATAAACGACGAGATGTGGAGCGAATTGTTTATGCTGAACAAAAATACGCTCGTACATGAAATAGATATTTTTGAAAAAGAACTCGACAAGCTCAAGAAATATCTCGAGACCGGGGACGTTGAGTCCATGCGTGAAATGATGCGCTTCTCCACGGAGCGCCGTGCCAAATTTGATAAAAAGACGGATTGACTTTTTCGCTTGCCTTTGTCTGACCGGCATGGTGGACACGATATATTTATAAAAAGTTTTGATTACAGATTTTAAAAGAACAGGAAGATAAAAGCCATGAATATGAATTTTTTCAGAAAATTACCTATCCCGATGGATACCAAGCGCGAGTATCCGATGACCCCAGAGCTTGAGGCGATAAAAAAGGAGAGAGACGAGGAGATCAAGAAGATCTTCCGCGGAGAGTCGGATAAATTTCTGCTGATAATAGGTCCGTGCTCTGCGGACAATGAGGACAGCGTTATAGATTATATATCGCGCCTCAGAGTCGTGCAGGACAAGGTCAAAGATAAAATATTTATAATCCCCCGCATATATACAAATAAGCCCAGAACTACCGGCGACGGATATAAGGGGATGCTCCACCAGCCGGATCCGAACAAGGCGCCCGACCTTATGAAGGGGATAATATCTATAAGAGAACTGCATATGAGAGCGCTCAAGGAGACCGGTTTCAGCTGTGCTGACGAGATGCTGTACCCGGAGAATCACAGATATCTGAATGATCTTCTCTCCTATGTAGCAGTAGGAGCCCGCTCCGTCGAGAATCAGCAGCACCGCCTTACCGCGAGCGGACTTGATATCCCGGTAGGAATGAAAAACCCTACATGCGGAGATATTTCTGTCATGATGAACGCAATAACCGCGGCTCAGCATTCTCATGCCTTCATATACAGAGGCTGGGAGGTAGAGAGTACCGGTAACCCGTATGCTCATGCGATACTGCGCGGTTTTGTAGATGATAAGGGAGTCTCTCATCCTAACTATCACTATGAGGATCTTGTCAATCTCGCGGAGATATATAACAAAAAAGAGCTTTCCAATAAGGCTGTCATAGTAGATACCAACCATGCTAACTCAGGAAAGAAGTACCTTGAGCAGATAAGGATATGCAAAGAGGTGCTTTACAGCTGCAGCCATAATTCGGATATAAATAAGATGGTAAAGGGCTTTATGATAGAGAGTTATATAGAGGACGGCTGCCAGAAGATAGGCGAGGGCATATACGGAAAGTCGATAACCGATCCGTGCCTCGGCTGGGAGAAGACCGAACAGCTCATATACACTATTGCAGACCGCAGATAAACCCGTTTAAATAAAGAAAACGGCGCGCCGATAAACAAAGGCGCGCCTTATTCTTTGCGTCCGAAATCATTTTTGCATAAGAGAATTACATACATTATTGAGAAAAGCAAAAATACATCGGTGTTTTCGGAGGAGTCATGAAAAAGGTCATGCTGGTGTTCGGGACAAGGCCCGAGGCGGTCAAAATGTGTCCGCTTATAATTGAACTTAAAAAAATCAAGGATATAGAAACGACAGTATGCGTAACGGGACAGCATGCGGAATTGCTGAGCGATGCTATGTCGGACTTTTCGGTCAAGCCGGATCACGATCTTGGGATAATGGCAGATTGCCGGGGACTTTTTGATATTACGGAAAAGACAATGTCGGGCGTTCGAGCCCTGATATCGGAAGAGCGTCCGGAGTTGCTGGTCGTACATGGAGATACCACCAGCGCTCTGTCAGCCGCATTGGCGGCGTTTTATCTGTCGGTGCCGGTGGCACACGTAGAGGCTGGGCTGCGTACAGGAGATCCGTTGTCTCCGTTCCCGGAGGAATTCAACAGGAGGGCAATAGACGCGCTGGCCTCATATTGTTTTGCTCCGACCGAAGAATGCGTCGAAAATCTGCTGCGCGAGCGGGGGGGCGGTAAAGGAGTATATCTGACAGGGAACACGGTCATTGACGCCGTCAGGATAATGCTCGGAAGTTCCGGGCCTGACTTTGCCGGTCTCGACGGTTACAGGACAATAACGGTAACCGCACATAGAAGGGAAAATCTCGGGAGAAAAATGGAGGGGATGCTGAGGGCGGTAAGACGGATAATCGAGAATAATGGAGATGTCAGAGCAGTATTTCCTATGCATCCGAACCCAGCTGTACGCGCGGCGGCGCGGCGTGTTTTTGACGGTTGTCCTCGCATAAGCCTTACAGAGCCGATGCATACAGGAGATTTTCACCGTCTCCTCGCACGCTCATCATTGATAATGACCGACAGCGGCGGAGTACAGGAGGAGGGCGCCATACTAGGAGTACCGGTGATAGTAATGCGGGACAGTACGGAGCGGATAAAGGAGGAGAAAAACGGAGATGTGATAGTTGCCGGGACTGATGAGGACGAGATATATAAAGTCGCCTCGTCTTACCTCGCCTTGTTAAGCTCAAAAGCGCGCCGGAAAATGCCGGAAACGACGAGCGACAGCTCACCGTCTCGTAAAATCGCGGAGTTGATCAGATCAGCTGTCACTTGTGACGGCAAAAATGAAAAAAAATATACTCAGGATATTGACAATTTGAAATTTATGTGATATTATTTTGATATCATAATTCAAACCGGATCTTAGATTCGGTTCAAGAAAGGAAAGATATAGTCATGAATGAAAAATTATACGGCAGCAAAGAAAACGGAATGAAAGTGCTTTTGCTCAATATTTTTCTCTTTTTTCTGTCGATCGTAGGAGCGATATGCGGAGGAGTCATACTGGATAACGAACGTCTCATCCCTCTTGGGGTCATTCTTATAGTGGTGTCCATGATCTGGTGGGTCGTAGGCATTATAATTTTCAACGGGCTTAAAGTTATAAAACCGCAGGAGGCGCTGGTTCTCACTCTGTTCGGAAAATATGTAGGTACTATAAGGAAAGAGGGCTTTTACTTTGTAAATCCTTTCTGCTCGACGGTAAATCCCGCGGCTAAGACCAAGCTCAATCAGAGCGGGGACGTCAAGGCAGGCGAGAAGGTCGCTACCGGCACGATAGAGCCCGGCGGTAACAAAATATCCCTCAAAATAATGACTCTGAACAATAACCGCCAGAAGATAAACGACTGCCTCGGTAATCCTATAGAGATAGGCATAGCTGTAATGTGGCGCGTCGTAGATACTGCAAAAGCGGTATTCAACGTGGATAACTATAAGGAATATCTCTCGCTCCAGTGCGACAGCGCGCTGAGAAACGTCGTAAAAATATATCCGTACGACGTGTCGCCTAACGTGGATACTACCGGTGACGGACTTGCGGATGACGGAAGCCTCCGCGGCTCGAGCGAGGTGGTAGCTGCGCGGATAAAAGAGGAGATACAGCAGAAGGTATCCGAGGCAGGGCTTGAGGTAATAGAGGCGAGGATAACATATCTCGCATACGCACCTGAGATAGCGGCAGTAATGCTCCAGAGACAGCAGGCGTCTGCGATAATCGACGCAAGAAAGATGATAGTAGACGGCGCGGTCGGTATGGTCGAGATGGCGCTCGAGAGGCTCAGCACCAATAATGTTGTTACGCTAGACGATGAGAGAAAGGCGGCTATGGTATCCAATCTCCTCGTCGTTCTCTGCGGGAACCATGACGCCCAGCCCGTAGTAAATTCCGGAAGTCTCTACTGATGAATGAAAGCTCAAAGAAGCAGATACCGCTCCGCCTGTCTGAAAAGCTGTACAGTCAGATAGTCGCCTGGGCTGAAGATGATTTCAGATCGGTGAACGGGCAGATAGAGTATCTCTTGTCCGAATGCGTCCGGCAGAGAAAGAAAAACGGGAAATACGTATCCGATACGATCGATGAGCCCCCGGAGCTCGACATATAACAAAACAGCCCCTATATAGTGATAGGGGCTGTTTTATATTGCTCGTTTTAAAAGGCGGGATAACGGACATTCCCATAACCAACTTACCCGCGGTCCGGTTTGACTAAGGCTCAGCTTACCTCCGGCAAAGTGAGGTTTATATTTCCGATATCGGAAAATACTATTGTGATGTCAAAATAAATTGATGATAAATAAGCGTCGATCTCAAAAACACAGCTGTCCTCATTTACCGTAACTACCGCTGACTCTATAAAATAATCGTTTTCATCTTGCGGTCCCAGGATATTGTATCCGACGCCTTTTTTCAATTCAAATACGTTCTTTTTTATTTTTTCATAGTTGTTTTGATTGAATAAAATGTCAATAGAATCCTGTATATAATCAAGCTCAGAGAAGCTTTTGTTTTCTTCGGTCAAAAGTACTTTTTGCCATTTGCCGTAATATTTTTTATAAAAATATTTTTCTACATCGGTTTCCTCTATGTACCGCATATCCCCGACCACAAGTCCATCTCTTCCATAGGAGATATTTCCGTCGATCTTTTTATCGTCTCTGATTTTTCCCAGGATAGGGAAGTCCTCTATTGTAAGTGTGATCTTATAATTGTTTTCCTCAAGGAGCTTTTGCTTGAATTCGGTCAGCTTGTCTTCTTTGGAGCATGCCGAAAAAGTTAAAAGAGATAAAACGCATATCAAAAGCAATGCCGGAATGAGAAAGTAAAGACGTTTCATACTGTTCTCCTCGTATAAATATTTTGTATTTTGTCTATATTATAATTCTATTTTGGAATTTTGTCAACAAAATAAAGATATATAATTCTAAAAAAGAATTTTTGCCGGGGAATTTTTATGAAAACACGAAAACAGTTATACGGCAGCTCGAATATGGTCGGGAGAAATATCGAGAGGATGAGAAAGGAGCGAGGGATAAAGCAGAAGGATTTTATTGCCAAGATCCAGGTCATGGGGTGCGACATGAACCCCACAAGCTACTCAAAGCTTGAGGGGCAAATAAGAGAGGCTAACGATAAGGAGATATTCGTTATCGCCAAGCTCCTTGGCGTCAGTATCGAAGAGCTTTTTGAAAATAAAGACGGCGGGGAATAGTTTGATTTTAATAACTGTGTTTTGATTGGAATTTTGCGTAAAAAAACGGCGGCTTTTATCCTGCGATAATCGCCGCTGTTTTTGCATTTTTTATTTATCCGTTCGGTTTGTTTTAACGGAGCTTCGCTCTGCGTTTATTTTGTCAAGGTATGATACCCACTTGACTGCCGCGCGCGTGTCGGGCAGAGGATACATATAATACAGTCTTCCGCCGTACCGTACGTCGAATTCCTTTGCGACGGTTATCGGAAAGGCCTTGAGTTTTTCGGTCGGGATTATGAATTCGGTCTTCTCTCCCCGGACTGTTCCGCTGAAATAAAAACGGTGCCGGTCGAGATATATCTCTCCCTCTCCGGCGTCAGGGACCATAAATCCGTTTTCGTCCGGCGTGCCTACGCGCGCCCGGCTTTTGAGCGGTACAGCGGTGTCAAGCTCTTTCTGCTGCCAGTCATACCATTCGTTTACGGTAGAAAACCTTGAGCCGTGAAATTTATAGTATTCGTCGAGCCTCGCGGTCATGCCGCATGTGCATTTTATCTCGCCGCCTCCGGATGTCATCGTAAATTCTCTTCTGCATTCCGGACAGCGGTAGAGTATGCCGTCGAGGCCTTCTGTCATGTCACTGCAGGAGTATTTTGTCCCCTCCATCGCCTTTTCCTCGTCGTGCAGGATAGCATTTGATATTGCGCGTTCTATTTCGTCGTCCTTCATCGCAGAAATATCGGCGCCGGAGAGCAACTTTGATGCAGTGACGTTTATTTTACCTCGGCGCGGCAGTTTTGACCATTTCGGAAAGGTGAGATACGCACCGTTTCCTGTCACTGTATATACGTCACAGCCAAGCTTCTTGACGAGTTGGGACGTGCCGTCGGTTATCTTAAGTGAGTGCCCGTACCAGGTCAGACGCCCCTCGGGGAAAAGCACGATGACGTTCTTTTCGTTCTTCGCACGGAGAATGCCCATGATAGTGCCGGCGTCGGAGCAGAACATCTTTTTAGTTATTACGTGCATGCGCTTCAGTATGGGACGGAGCTTTTTATTCATCATGAAGTGTTCGCTGAGTACAAATGTCGGACGTATCGGATAGAGCGCCATCGCGATTATGAGGTGATCGCACCTGGATATGTGCGGAGCGAGGATCAGCGCCGGGCCCTTGATGCCGCGGAGTGCGCGGCGGTCGATGCTCATATGGTATTTTATCTTATAATATGGGGTAAGTATGATATATGCCAGAAAGAGCAGTATCGGATTAGGCCGTCCGAGCTTCTTTTTTCTTTTTTTCATATTAACTCCGATCATCTTGGTATGATGTATTCCGCGTGACGATAAAATATCATGCAGACATACAAATAATATATTATCACGAAATCAGTAAATAATCAATATAACTAAGTATCAAACTTAAAAAGCAAGTGAGATCGTATGGATATCAGGGCGCTTTTCTTCAAAATTCCGTAAAATTTCCAAAAGGTATTGAAAAAATCACCGGAAAGTTATATAATAATATATGCTTAGATGAAAAAAGGCAGACGCCTAACGCGTACAGAGAGCCGTCGGTCGGTGAAAGACGGAGGCAGGCGGTGTTTGTTTCCGTTTTCGGAGCGTCCGGTGAAAGCCGGGGGAGTACCCCTTAAAGTACATAAAAGCGGAAAAGCATTTTCGGCCTTGCCGGAGCTTTTCAATTCGGGTGGCACCGCGGAGTCTGTCCGTCCCTTGATCATTACGGGACGAATGGGCTTTTTTTGTTGCCTTATGATATAGACGCAGGCGCGATCTACAATGTAAGTATAAATAAAATATAAATAAAAAATAAAAATACGGAGTTGTGAAAAATGCTTGATTTGAGATTTGTACGGGAAAATCCTGAGATCGTTAAACAAAACATACGCAATAAGTTTCAGGATCAGAAACTGCCGCTCGTCGATGAGGTCATAGCTCTTGACGAAGAGAACAGACGCGTAAAAAAGGAGGCGGACGATCTCCGCGCCAACAGAAACAAGGTATCGAAGAGCATAGGTATGCTCATGGGACAGAAGAAATTTGATGAGGCAGAGGCGGCTAAAAAGCTTGTGAATGAGCAGGCGGAGAAACTTGCGGAATGCGAGCGCAGGGAGGAAGAGCTCAACGAAAAGATCAAAAAGATAATGATGACGCTCCCCAATATAATAGATCCCTCAGTTCCGATCGGAAAAAATGACAGCGAGAACGTAGAGGTACAGAGATACGGTGAGCCTGTGGTCCCGGATTTTGAGATACCGTATCACACCGATATAATGGAACGTTTTTGCGGTATCGACCTGGATTCCGCAAGACGGGTAGCTGGCAACGGTTTCTACTACCTTATGGGTGATATAGCAAGACTCCATTCTTCGGTTATATCTTATGCGCGCGACTTTATGATAAATCGCGGATTCACATACTGCATACCGCCGTTCATGATCCGCTCCGACGTTGTCACCGGGGTCATGTCGTTTGCGGAAATGGATGCGATGATGTATAAGATAGAGGGAGAGGACCTTTATCTGATCGGAACGTCTGAGCACTCCATGATAGGCAAATTTATAGATCAGATACTGCCTGAGAATGAGCTTCCGTATACCTTGACTTCATATTCTCCGTGCTTCAGAAAGGAAAAGGGAGCGCATGGAATAGAGGAGAGGGGCGTATATAGGATACATCAGTTTGAAAAGCAGGAGATGATCGTTGTCTGCAAGCCGGAGGACTCAAAGGCTTGGTTCGATAAGCTCTGGCAGAACACGGTCGACCTGTTCCGCTCAATGGATATACCGGTAAGAACTCTTGAGTGCTGCTCCGGAGACCTCGCTGACCTCAAGGTGAAATCTGTTGACGTGGAGGCGTGGTCTCCGCGCCAGAAGAAGTATTTTGAGGTCGGCTCCTGCTCCAATCTCGGAGACGCCCAGGCGCGCCGTCTCAGGATAAGAGTAAAGGGAGAGGACGGAAAGAACTATCTGCCGCACACCCTCAACAATACCGTTGTCGCTCCGCCCAGAATGCTGATAGCTTTCCTTGAGAACAACCTTTGCGAAGACGGTACGGTCAAGATACCGGAGGTGCTGCGTCCTTATATGGGCGGACAGAGCGTCCTTGTCCCTAAAAAGTGATTTGACGGAGGAGATATGGGAAAAATACTTATATTAGCCGGACCGTCCGGGGTCGGGAAGACCTCAGTTGCAAAAAAAATACTGGAAAAGGACGGACGTTTTTCATTCGTCCGCTCCGTGACCACAAAGCCGAAGCGCTTTGACGGGGACGGGGAATATACCTATATCTCCGAAGAGGAATTTTATGAGAAGATTTCATCGGGCAGGGTGCTTGAGTATACCGAGTATGCCGGAAATCTATATGGAACGCCGGCGGATGAAGTCGAGCGGATACTGAACGAGGGGAGACTGCCACTGCTGGTGCTTGATATGAACGGGGTGGAGAACGCAAAGCGCCTCCTCCCCGGGACAGTAGCGGTATACATATACGCCGCGCTCAACGAGGTGGAGCAAAGGCTTTACGACAGAGATCTTGCCAGCGATGCGAGCGCGGACAAGTTTTTCTCATTCATCAGCAGAAAGAAAAAAAATATAAGCGATTACAGGGAACTGAGCGAGGGGAAGATCGAGATATTCGATGCGTTCGTAAAAAATGACGACGTCTCGAAATGTGCCGGGAAAATACTCGATATTTTCAGAAGCGGCGACAAATTTCTTTCAGAGTGCCAAAAAGAGGAGCTGACGCTTTTCTTCCGCAGCGAATATGAGAAAAAACAGGAGAACGCCTGAATTTTTCCTCGAAAAAATCTCGGAAAATCAGCGAAGGATCCGGGAAAATCATCGAAAAAAACAACTAAAAACCAAATAAAAGCCCGGTCAAAACATACAAACTAAAATACAAAAAGGACACACTGAGAGAAATTCAGATCCACTGAAAAAGCTTTAAGGAATCATAAAAGATCCGCTTAAAACAGCGCAGATGATTCTTCAAAATTCTTTCAGAGTTTCGAAAATCCATTTGGCCTACTTAAAAAGCGGATAATATCAAGTATAAAAGTACAAAAACGGGACAAAACAGTACTGTTTTGTCCCGTTTTTTATTTGAACTTTTTTTGAACGATGTACCATCGCTCAATTCGGATCAAATTTCTTATACCTTTTTCAGTATGCGAAAATCTCAGTGTTCGGAAATCCAAAACCGAGGTTCTAGAGAAATATGCCGAGAGCTCCGGCGGTCTATTCGCAAGTTTTTATTCCTCAGAGATGCGTGGCTCCTCTTCATCGTATTCATCCGTATATTTATATGCCGCCTCAGTCCACAGCTTTTTGAAATACACTGCCGCGTATACGGCAAGTATTATCGACAGGATGAAGGGGACCATCCAGAACCATTCTATCCTCTGAGTCAGTATTGTACTTCCGGAGGGGACACGGTCGTCCTTCAACGTAGTTATCATGCTTGCATTGAGGAATATATATACAAGCCATGCCAAGGCAGACAGTATGCCTATAACGGTAAATATTATAGCGCTTCGTTTTTCTGCTCTGTGAAATTCTGCGTCCATAGAATTGTAGCGTTCCGAGTGCGGATCTATGCCGGTATATCTGCGGGAGAATTCTATCAGCATGCGCAGTAGCGCGAGCATAAGAAATACAAAAGCGATGAATTCAAAGACGGAGAGCACCTCGACGGCGGTGTAGAGCCGGCGGGCGCCGGAGGAAAAATCGCTGTCTCTAACTATATCGTAGTAAGTGTATTTAGAGATAAAGACCACGTGCAGTACATATGCGGCGAGCGTCAGTGGTATATATACAGCTACCGCGGTTTTGCCTAGTCGCGCGCTCCCGAGGTAACGGCTCAGAAGCAAGAAGGATATCAGTAGGAACAACGCTGGGATAACATCCGGGAGAACATTTATCCCGTCCAACGTAAAGTCGATCGCGAAGAAAAAGCCGGCGATCGCGAACATCAGCGCAAAGCGGAGCCGTCTCACCATGATCTTCTTTTCAAAATAGCTGTATTTTTCCGATATAAGGCCTATGACCACACGATCGACGGAACCGTCACGCTCCAGATTCGAAAAATACGCCCATGTCCGTCTGAGCCATATTATCCCCCACACAAGGCATACGATCACGCACAGTACGAGCACCGGGGAATAAAACCTTCTCATACCGGCGACGTATCCGCTGTCAAGAGTAGTATCAGGTCCGGTCAGCCGGAACAGCTCCGGTATCACGGCGATAAGGTTTTTGGCAGTCAAGAAAATAAATGTCGCGACCGGGAGCTTTTCCGGATGAAGAGCGCTTTTTTTTCCGTACGGATACGGTTTTATTGCCGGAGCGGCGTCATATCTTTCGCCTAGATAGAAAAATGCGTCGTAGAGTTCTTTGAAGGCCGGTATCACGAATATTGTTTCAAGTATAAAATACGATATCGAGAAGAGCGCATAGATATCGTAATCAGCATAGTTGCGTCCTCCTATTATAAGGAGAGCAAGTATTCTGGACAGGTTTATATAGAACAACTTGGTGAATGCGCTTTTTGCCTCTTTAAAATGCGGGGCGAGGCATGATGCGTCCGATATGGCTTTGATTATCAGCAGGTAGCCTATAAAGTCCGGAAGTATATCCACTATATATACGTTCGGATTCATAAGAAAAATAAGAGCTATACATATAAGGCGCAATTTTACTGCGCGTGAACTATTTGTTTTTACTTCCATCATCGGGCTCCGTTTTATGTTTTTCTGCGCTTTTCAGCGGAGGTGCGGCGGATGTGCGGTCATCGTCCGGCATGCATATCTTCCTGTAACATCCGTGTAACAAAAACAGTATGCAGAAATCAGAAATATATCCAATGATCATGACGAACATCGCCGTCAGAGTGACCTGGCTGAAATGATCCAGCAGTCCTGCTGTAAGTATCGTCCACGGTATATAGAACAGAGAGCTGTATATCATACATTTTATAGCGCTTGCAACATACTTGCGCAGCCCGGTTTCTTCGGATACGTCTCTGATACCGGAAAGCATCAGGATCGTGAATGCATAAAACAGCAGGTATTGCGGTACGGCTATTATTTTTATGATATAGCCTGCTTTGTCGGTCCAGAGACCGACAAAGCGAAAGAGCTCTGCAAAAAATCCCACAGCGGAGACCACGGTGATAGGGAAGAGCAGGAAATATGCGTACCTGAAGCCTTTATTTATCGGAGCAAGACGGTACAGTGCAAGCATCATTATAAGCGCCGAAAAAATATCGGTGAGGTTGTGGTACGGGATATTCAGCATGAGAAAATATCCTATTAGCAAGAGACCGAATCCCAAATCTCGATCCTCCTTTCCGTTTCAGGATAGACAGAGCTCTATCTGTCGGTTTACTTCTGGGCGTTTATCGAGGATGCATTTGCGCCGCAGCAGTTTTTGTATTTCTTTCCGCTGCCGCAGGGGCAGGGGTCGTTTCTTCCGACCTTTTTTTTTTTTCTTACAGGTGAGCGCGCCGCGCTCTTTCCGCCCTCAAAGCCTTCTGAGGTCGGTTTTGCGACCTGTTCACGCTCTGTGCTCTTTGCCTCGGGCTGTACCGAGAGCACACGTCTAACCGTATCCTCTTTCATATCGTCTATCATCTGGTCGAACATATCGGCGCCCTGTATACGGTATTCCGATACGGGATTCCTCTGCGCGTAGGAGTTGAGCCCGATATAAGTCTTGAGCTCCTCCATGTTTTCAAGGTGATCCATCCATTTGGTATCGACGGTCTTGAGCAGTATGACTCTTTCGACCTCGCGCATGTCGATCCCGTGCTCTGCAAATATCGCGTCCTTGGAGTGGTAGAGCTCGAGCGCATTGTCTATGAGTTTCTGCTTGTATGCGTTTCTGTCGATCGCGTCCCGTTCTTCATCGGTGTATGTGAAGTTCCTGCCGTCCTGGATCAGCGCGGCATAATGGTTTTTGAATCCTTCGAAATTCCATTTTTCACGCACGTCTGCGCTGAAGAAATGGTCAAAGTTCGCCTCTACAGAGGAGATGATCATATTTTCTATGGTTGCGTGGATATCGTTACCGTCAAGGACCTCCTGCCGCTGCTGGTAAACGACGTTTCTCTGTACGTTCATGACGTCATCGTATGTTATGACGTTCTTTCTGCGGGCGAAGTTGAGCCCCTCGACTTTACGCTGCGCAGACTCTATCGACTTGGATACGAGCTTTGCGTTTATAGGCTCATCCTCTTTCATGCCCAGCTTTCCGGTTATTGCAAGGAGCCGGTCTGAAGAACCGAATATGCGGAACAGGTCGTCCTGAAGTGAGAGGAAGAACTGCGACTCTCCCGGGTCACCTTGTCTTCCGCTTCGTCCGCGGAGCTGATTGTCTATACGTCTTGACTCATGCCGCTCAGTGCCCAGAATGAAGAGTCCTCCTGCATTTCTGACTGCCTCAGCCTGTGGGATAATCTCCTCCTTGTATTTTTCATACAGCTCTCTGTACAGTTTGCGAGCCGATATGACCTCATCGTCCTGTGTGTCGGCCGTTCCGGTCGCCTGAGCTATGACCGCACCTTCGAATCCGCGCTTTTTCATGTCTTTTTTAGCCATGAATTCCGGGTTTCCGCCGAGCATTATATCGGTACCGCGTCCCGCCATATTGGTGGATATCGTGACGGCGCCATATGTGCCCGCCTGTGCGACTATTTCCGCCTCACGCTCATGGTGCTTTGCGTTCAGGACCTCGTGTTTTATCCCGTTGCGCTTAAGTATGGCGGAGAGCCGCTCGGATTTTTCTATCGAGATCGTGCCGACGAGTACCGGCTGCCCCTTCTCGTGGCACTCCTTTATCTTTTTGATTATAGCGCGTTCCTTGCCCTCAGCAGTGCGGAATATCAGGTCGTTATGGTCGGCTCTTATCATTGGGCGGTTAGTCGGTACCTCGACGACGTCCAGCTTATATATTTCTCTGAACTCCTCCTCCTCCGTGAGGGCGGTACCGGTCATTCCGGACAGTTTTCCGTACATCCTGAAGTAATTCTGGAACGTTATTGTCGCAAGGGTTTTTGATTCTCTCTGTATTTTGACAGGCTCTTGTGCCTCGATAGCCTGGTGTAATCCCTCATTGTATCTTCTGCCGGGCATAAGTCTTCCCGTAAACGAGTCTACGATTATGACGTTATCGTCCTTGACTATATAGTCATCGTCGCGCTTCATCACTCCCCACGCCCTGATCGCGAGGTTTATATGGTGGTATATATTTGCGTTTGCCGGATCCGAGAGGTTCTCTATATTGAAATATTTTTCCGCTTTTTCTATACCGTACTGGGTTAGGGTCGCCGTGCGCTCCTTTTCGTTTACGATATAGTCCTCGGTAAATTCATCGTTCAGCTGTTTGTCGTCGAGCTCTTTTATGACGCGCTTTTTGAAAGTGCGGGCAAGTTTGTCCGCCATATCGTAAAGGTCTGTGGATTTTGCGCTCGCTCCTGAAATTATAAGAGGGGTGCGCGCTTCGTCAATAAGTATCGAATCCACCTCGTCTATGATCGCAAAATTATGACCTCTCTGAGTCATTTGCTCCTTGTATACGACCATATTGTCACGGAGGTAATCAAATCCGAACTCATTGTTCGTACCGTAGGTTATATCGGCGGCGTAAGCCTTTTGCTTCTCCTCTCTAGTCTGACCATGTACGACGAGTCCGGTAGTCAGCCCGAGAAATGCGTATACTCTCCCCATTTCGTCGCTGTCTCTCTTTGCAAGATAGTCGTTGACCGTGACTATATGCACGCCTTTGCCGGTGAGTGCATTGAGATATGCCGGCATAGTGGCGACAAGAGTTTTTCCCTCACCGGTCTTCATCTCCGCGATCCTGCCTTGATGCAGAAGTATTCCTCCTATGAGCTGAACGCGGAAAGGCCTTTTTCCTAGTACACGCTCGTCCGCTTCTCTGACCAGTGCAAATGCCTCCGGAAGTATATCATCAAGTTTTTTTCCGGCGGCGAGCTCATCCTTGAGGCGCAGGGTATAATCCCGCATTTCAGCATCGCTGAGCGCGCGGAAGGAGTCGGCAAGGCTCTCTATTTTATTTACGACAGGCTCTATGAGCTTAATTTGCTTCTTGCTGTAATCGCCGAAAATCATTTTCATAAGTCCCATGATCAAATTCTCCGTGTGTCGTTTACAAAAATATGTTAATATTCAATATTATACCATATCATATAACCGAAATATACATTTATTTGTAAAAAATTTATTATCCATAACTGTAGATCCAATTATTCGGATCCTGCGGTTTACAGCTGTATTTACACTTACTTTTACGTTATCTTAAACGTGGAATTTTTCAGAGAATTTTTTGGGATCTTTTTAGAATTTTTATCAGATCGTCATGCCGGTCTTTTGTTTTGAATATTTTGCTTATATTCGAGCGTGATTGATGATGTTGACAAAAATATGCGCACGGGATAGAATATTTATCGCGGAGGAAAAACGAGCCTCCGTACATATTTCAAATGACGGAGCAAATACTGATAATGAAAAACATAAACATTGTTCTCCACTGTCCGGAGATCCCGCAGAATACGGGCAATATAGCCAGGACCTGCGCCGTTACCGGCGCGGCGCTTCATATAATAAAGCCGATGTGCTTTGAGATCGACGACAAAAAACTCAAGCGCGCCGGACTCGATTACTGGGACAAGCTGGACATAACTTTTTATGACAGCGAGGAGGACTTCTTCAGGGTAAACAGAGGGGAGAGCATTTTTTATTTTTCCACGAAAGGGCGCAAGCTTTATACTGAGGCAAGCTATCCCGAGAGGGTATTCATAATGTTCGGAAGAGAGAGCCGCGGGCTGCCGGAAGAGCTGCTCAGAAAAAATCCGGACACTACGGTACGGATACCTATGCTTCCGACGCTCAGGAGCCTGAATCTGTCAAATTCGGTAGCCATTGCGGTGTACGAGGTGCTCAGGCAAAGAAATTTTGAAGGGCTTTCCGCGGTTGGAAGACCGGTGACTTTTGATTGGGACAAATAAAATGAACTGAGGACGACGCGACCGAATAAGATCAACGTACATACGGTTTTTCCGGATCAGAAAGGAACAGAAATGACGGTTGATCTTAGAGAAAAGGTCCGCCCCGTTTTGCTGGGCGCGGACCTCAACGCATACGGTATGGCTTTGGCTTTTCACAGCGCATACGGTTTGGTATCAGAGGCTATCGGAAAATACAGGAGCGGTCCGACTGCTTATTCACATATAGTGGATTTTCGCGAGTGCCCGGAGCTTGGTGACTCGGACAGAGCACTCGCTTTGCTATCCGAGCTGTCAAGGAGCAGGCCGGACAAGACGATGATCTTGGTGCCGTGTACGGACGAGTATTCGGAATTTGTGATACGAAACAGGGAAGAGTTGTCTAAATACTTTCTCTTCACCTGTCCGTCTGAGACACTGATGGAGGCATTGCACAGCAAGGCTGGATTTATGAAATTATGCGCATCCGCAGGTATAGATATACCGCAGACGCATATATTTTCCGGTTCTCCGGATCCGGCACAGCTCTCTGAGGACAATACCGGTATAAAGTATCCTGCCGTACTCAAGCCATCGGTCAGCGCAGAATATTGGAAGCATCCTTTTGCAGGAATGAGAAAGGTGTTTTTTCCGAAAGACGAAAATGAGTGCGCAGATATATGCAGGCGTATTTTTGAAAGCGGTTATACCGGTGAGCTTCTGCTTCAGAAGACCGTTATGGGCGGAGACTGCAACATGCGTGTCCTGACCGCTTTTTCCGATTCTTCCGGCCGTGTAAGAGCAGCGGTTCTCGGTCATGTTTTGCTTGAGGAGCACGCACCGAAAGCACGCGGAAATCATGCCGCCATAATTACAGAGCCGCTTGACGAGACTTGTATAAGACTTGTACGGCTTCTGGATTCTCTCGGATATCAGGGGTTCTCAAATTTTGACATGAAGCTCGACCCGGAGGACGGGACGGTAAAGGTGTTTGAGATAAATCTCAGACAGGGCAGAAGTAACAGTTACCTGACTGCCGCCGGAATAAATCCGGCAGAGCTGCTTGTGCGCGATATTCTTTTTTCCCAGCCGATAGGCGGAGAGTTCGATTATCCGGAGGTGCTTTGGCACAGTGTTCCGGCGTCGGTCATAAGAAAATATTGTCAGGACAAAGGTGCGGCGCACAGCGCAGAAGTATTGCTTCATCGGGGAAGATCCTTCTGCCCGTATCGCTATGCCGGAGACCTTAACGGGAATTTGAAGAGGCGGCTGTACGTCTTTTTGCACGGTCTTCGCCAGAGAAAGAGTTTTGACAAATATTTCCCACGAGGTACAGTATTCGATACGGAAAGAGTTTCGGCAGTAAGGCGTGTGATCAAGCGGAGCGCGGAGGGTTGAAAAATGCTTTTGCGCGCTTTGATTTCAGAACTGATCTCTAAAAACTTGATTAAAAATAAGGCAGAAGTGCCAAATTTAAAAATAGATGATGTGACCGAGAGCCTTTCTAAATGTCGCCCGGGCATCGCTTTTTTCGCGCTGCAAGGGTTCAGATATGACGGCCATTCATTTGTGACGGAGGCATATTCCGCGGGCACAAGAATATTTTTCACAGAGCGCGAACTATCTCTGCCTGGCGATGGAATACAGGTCGTATGCACCGACACACGGCGCGCATATGCCTCGGCATGCGCCTTGCTCTTCGGACATCCGGACAGGGAGATGCGTTTGATAGGAGTCACAGGGACCAAGGGAAAAACAACCGTATGTACCTTGGCCTGCACCATGCTCGGGGCGCTCGGTCACAGGTGTGCCAGGATAGGCACCGACGGTATTTTCTGCGGTGATTTTCATTCTGAGACAGAAAACACGGCACCAGACAGCTACACATT
>CALWTR010000048.1 GCA_944384525.1 uncultured Clostridia bacterium | reverse complement strand
GCCCTCGCCGCCGCTAAAATCAAGTGGGCGGAAGAGGCGGGGATCTCCGATTATTTGAAAGAGCCCGAGCTCCTCGTAGGTGAGCCCGTCAACGTAGACGCCGCCTCCGATAACGAAAAGTAATATTTGAACAACAAAAAGAAAAAGCAGAGGCTTTTAACCTCTGCTTATTACCGCACCAAAACAGCCGCCCGTAAATATAAAATAGACGTGTTCGGATAGGTGGGGTTTTGGTGGACCATCTAGGACTCGAACCTAGGACCGACCGGTTATGAGCCGGTAGCTCTAACCAACTGAGCTAATGGTCCGCTTAACTGACTTTAATATTCTATCAAACAATTATTTCTAAATCATTGCGCATATATTAACAAATTATTAAATGTGCTGATACGCGTTTGTTTGACAAATGCCCTGCTGCTTTGAAAGATAAATCAAAATTGAGCTTATCTATTGAATTTCCATATCCGTTGTGATATACTCTACTAGATAGATGAGTGGGCTAACCCCACCGGGAAGTTTCTTAAAGAATCGGGAGACGGAAAATGAGAATAGTGGTCAAAGTGGGGACATCGACCCTGGCATACCGCACAGGGCACCTCAACCTGCGCAGGATAGAAGAGCTGTGCACTGTGCTCAGCGATCTTAAAAATTCCGGGAATGACGTCATACTTGTCTCTTCAGGAGCTATCGCCATGGGCGTCGGAAAGCTCTCGCTGAGTGAGCGCCCGAAGGATATCCCGACTAAGCAGGCGGCGGCGGCAGTAGGTCAATGTGAACTTATGTATACATATGACAAGCTTTTTTCCGAATACAATCACACTGTGGCTCAGATACTGATAACCGGGAGCGATGTTGAAAACGAAGAGAGATACAAGAATTTCCGCAATACGCTCGACCGTTTGCTTGAACTGAACGTCCTGCCTATAATAAATGAGAACGACACTGTATCCACAAAAGAAATAGTAATAGGCGACAACGACACTCTCGCCGCCATAGTATCCAAAGCGATATCCGCAGACATACTGGTATTGCTGTCTGATATCGACGGGCTTTATACAGCCGACCCGCAAAAATCCAAAAGCGCTCAGCTTATCCCTGTAGTCGAGGAAGTCACCGAGGAGATAGAGCGGCTTGGAGGCGGGGCCGGGAGCGCGCTCGGTACCGGAGGAATGGCAACTAAAATACATGCCGCTCGCATATGCTGTGACGCCGGCATAGACATGATAATAGCTAACGGCGCCAACCCCCGTCTGCTCTACGGACTGTGCGACGGAGTACCTTTCGGTACGCTGTTCAAGGGGAAACATGCGCCGGATAAGGAGAAAAAATGACGACTCACGATATACTTGTATCCGCCAAACAAGCCTCTGAGGCGCTCTCACTTTTGGACAGGGAGAAAATCGATCATGCGCTCGGCATTATGGCGGAAAAGCTGATCGAGCATACAGATGATATACTGGCGGAAAATCAGCGCGACACCGAGGCGGCGAGAGGCCGTATTTCCGATGTTATGATAGACCGTCTCCGCCTTGACGAAAAACGCATACTAGCAATGGCAGATGGGATCCGTGCGGTCGCCGCCCTGCCCTCTCCGATAGGAAAAGTCCTTTCAAGAAAAAAGCATCCGAACGGAATGACTATCGAAAAGGTCAGCGTGCCTATCGGAGTCGTCGCTATAATTTACGAAAGTCGTCCGAACGTTACATCGGACGCAGCCGCACTCTCTTTCAAAAGCGGGAATGCATGCGTGCTGAGGAGCGGCAAGGATGCGTTCCGCTCCGCCTACGCAATAGTAGCGGCACTCCGCGAGGCGCTGTCTGAGTGCGGAATACCTCAGGAGGCCATAAGCATAGTCGAGGACACAGACCGGAAGAGCGCAGTTGAGTTGATGGAGGCGGTAGGCCTTGTCGATCTTCTGATCCCGCGCGGCGGCGGCGGCCTGATCCGCTCCTGCATAGAAAATGCAAAAGTTCCATGCATACAGACCGGAATGGGGATATGTCATATTTTTGTCGACAGATCTGCGGACGAGGACATGGCTCTCCGTATAATCGAAAACGCAAAGGCCTCTAGGCCTTCGGTGTGCAACGCCGCAGAGGTGCTCCTGGTACACAGAGATATAGCGAAAGACTTTTTGCCGCGTGTAAAAAAGCGCCTTATGGACGACCGTGTAGCAAAAGGGCTCCCTCCGGTAGAACTGCATCTGAGCGAAAAGGCAGCCGAATATACTGACGGTGTACCCGCATCGCCGGATGACTTTGACACCGAATTTCTCGATTATAAGCTTGCCGTCGACGTTGTGGATAATATCGACGACGCTATAAAACATATAAACCGACATTCCACATCACACAGCGAGGCCATAATAACCCGGAGCACGGTCAACGCGGCAAAGTTCACCCGCGGAATAGACAGTGCCGCTGTATATGTGAACGCCTCCACCCGTTTCACCGACGGCGGAGAATTCGGGCTCGGCTGTGAGATGGGTATATCCACTCAGAAAATACACGCCCGCGGCCCTATGGGGCTTGAAGAGCTGACTTCATACAAATATATAATAAAAGGTACAGGACAGATCAGATGATCCGGCGCTTCCCCGCCGGGAAAGGAGACAATAAATGAAAGTAGGATTTATAGGGGCCGGGAACATGGGCGGAGCGATCGCAAAGGCGGTGCTCGGCGTCTTGTCCAGGTCCGACGTTCTTGTCTGCGATACAGACGAAAGCAAAGCCTCAGCTGTAGGCGGCACTGTCGCTGACGCCTACAGGATCGCCTCAGAATGCGATTATATAGTTACCGCGGTAAAGCCCCAGGTACTTCGATCAGCGCTCTCAGAGATAAAGGATGAGCTTTCAGCACGGTCTCAGAAGCCGGTCATAGTCACTCCGGCGGCAGGAATAAAGATCGCAGACGTAGATGAGATGGCCGGCGGCGGTTTCCCGATCATACGGATAATGCCCAACACTCCGGTCTCGGTGGGGCTGGGAATGATACAGTATGTATGCAACGCAGATGTCACCCAAAGTATGCTCGACGGATTTATCGGATTTATGAGCAAGGCTGGAATGCTCGACCGCACAGATGAGGGCAAGATCGACGCGGCAAGTGCAGTCTCCGGATGCGGACCCGCATTTATGTATATGTTTGCCGAGGCGCTCGCAGACGCTGGGGTCGAGTGCGGACTGGCGCGCGATAAAGCGATAATATACGCGCTCCAGATGTTGCGCGGCTCCTCTGAGCTCGCGCTCCGCAGCGGGAAGCCGCTGTCCGTACTTAAGGACGAGGTCTGCTCTCCCGGCGGAACGACGATACGCGGTGTCCACGCGCTTGAAAAAGGCGGCATGCGCGGAGCAGTCATGGATGCGGTAAAGGCGGCATTTGAGTACAACGCTCAGCTGGGGAAAAAATAAACGTGGGACTATCGTAAAAAAGCAGGAGGATTTCAACCCTCCTGCTTTTCTTTTTGCGGGAGCTATGCCGCCCCCGCTTCCGCTCCGATCAGCGTTGTGAAAACCATTTCCATAGCAGTATCCATATAGAGCACCCGTAGCTCATACCAGTTGACGATATAATCGTAATCGTAAAGCCCGAGGCTCGGAATAGAGGAATACATGCTCGCCTCAAGGTCGTATATCCCCTGAGGTATCTCTCCGACGAATTCGTCGAGAGTCGCGATCACGTTCTCTACCGAGAGCACGGTATTCCGCAGCTCAAGGTATCGCGTGTAGAATCTTTCCGGGAATGCCTCCATGATCTTTCTCCAGAGTATATTGGCATTTCCTACATTGACATTGAGCGCCCCTGAGCTACTTACGCTCGGAAGCTCGGCGTTTGGCTTTGCCTCTCTTATGCCGTCCCAGGCCATTCCGAAGGTAGCATCCTGGTCGTATACGGTCGGGAACCATACGGTCCCGTCATAGGTAGCCCATATCATGTTTTTAGCCGCGTTATCGCGCATATACAGCGCGTACAGATAAATGATATAATCTATGGTGCTGTCGACGTCAAGGTATTGAGATATTCCCTCTCTGAAGCTGTCGCCGTCATTGTCGATGACGAAGTTGATAAGATCGTTCATGCTCTGCCTTACCCATTCGGTATCCCCTGTCGTATCCTCGGTGCCGAAGTATTTGAGCTCCCAGTCACCGCTGATATAATCGCCGTTTGCATCCATAGTGAACGGACTCAATATGGGGCTGTCGAATTTGGTATCCCAGCCATTGGTCGTTATCATAGCCTCTGTCTCGGAATCGCCCATATCGAACATCCAGTCATCCTTGGGCACGTTCATAGTATATAGCCCGTAATAGGAGCCGTTCATATAGACCATTATCGGGTATCCGTCTACCGCTCCGCCGTTAGTGTCGAGGGCCGCGAGGCGGTCTGTGATCGTTCCGGACGGCCGTGTCTCAACGCCCTGACCCCAGAGCCGGCAACTGACGATATTCCGCGCATGTGTGCAGTCAATCCAGTTTGCCTTCATGCAGTATTTGCTCTCCTTGCCCCATCCGAGATCGACCTTGTACTTGGAATCAAGCGTCTCATCTGTATAGAACTTTATCGTATAATTCTTCTTCGGATATCTGAGCGACGTACCGCCCTGGTGATGTATCGTAGCATAGCAGGTAAATTCCTCACCGTTTTCACCGTAGTAGACGACCTCGACCGTCACCTCATTATACTTAGTCGCGGAGGTGTAGTCACCGTAAATATATATCTGAGGCATTGCCGCCGTAGCGGGTATTCGCTCTGTCTCAGTGTGACCGCAGTGAACGCATGAACGCGACCGCTCACCGTCTGAGGTCAGAGTCGCCTCATAGACGGTAGACCAGCTCCCGTACTCATGCTCAGTAACAGGGATATCCTCCCGCTCAATATAATGGCATACAGAGCATTCCCTGCTCTGAGATCCCGGCTCGTCGCAGGTCGCCTCCTTTTCAATTACCCAATCCCCGAATGTATGCGCTCCGGCAGATGGTATCGCCTCGACTTCCTTATTTCCGCAAGCTGAGCAGATGCGGTATCTTGACCCGTCCTTGAAACAGCTTGCCTCCTCGGTCACTACCCAATCTCCGTACTTATGACCGGGAGATATTATTGTAAACTGATCAACATATTGATGGCAGACCTCACAATATTTTGCCTCTATGCCGTTATGCTCGCAGTCCGCCTCCTGAATAACTATATATCCACCGGTGACGTGTCCTTTTGCAGGGATAACGCGGGTGATCGTCTGGTGGCACAGATCGCAGTACCCCTCTTCAAATCCGTCGTCAGTGCATGTTGCATCTTTTGCGGTATGCCACCCCTCGCATGAATGCCCTGTAGCCGGCAGTATCTCGGTCTCCTGCTTGTCGCAGTAAATGCAAGTGTGTCGGCGCGCTCCGTCCGTTGTGCAGTCCGGTTGAACAAGATATACCCATTCGTCATAGACGTGCACTCCTGTTGCGGGTAAACTCCTGTGTTCCTCCTCGCCGCAGTAATAGCACTCGCGCATCTCCTCACCTTCATCGGTACAGGTAGCTGGAGTCACGACCTCCCACTCCATGAACGTGTGTCCGGTCTCAGGTATAGACTCTGTTTCATAGCCGTTACATTTCGTACAGTAACGTATCCGTACACCGGCACGGGTACATGTCGGTTCCAGAGTGACGGTCCAGTCCGTGAAAGTGTGTCCCTCAGACGGTATTACCTCTCTGAAAACTTCATTGCACCTCTTGCAGCTCCTTGCTTTGAGCCCGTCATTAAAACAATCCGGTGCAAGCGTTATCACCCATTCGGAATAATCGTGGCCGAGTGGCGGGTCGACTATGGTCTCGGTATACCCGCAGTCCTGGCAGGTCAGCAAAGTCTGCCCGGCATGCTCGCAGTCTGCCTCGCTGATAACCTCTCTCGTCATGTTTTCATGTTTGCACTCGCATCCGGACAAGAGCAGGATCATAAAAAGGACCGAGATCAGCAGTATTATCTTATACCTCATAGGAAACTCCTGATAATAGTGCAGAACCGACTATGCGGATCCGCCAAAGCGTTGATCAAAAAAGATCGCGGCGTCACTTTCGGGTGACGCCGCGATAAATATCGTTTTATCCTGTCATCCCGCTAATTCTTATTCAAAATTAAGAGTAACAGGTGTGTAAGTATAGGTGGAATCTACGGATACGGAAGCCCCGCTCGCTGTCTTGTATGTGACCTTTATAGTCTCAAGATACTGAGTATTAGCAGTGATCACTACGGTCACATCTCCCTGCTCCATAAGGTCGCATCCGAAGACTGTATCGACCTTGTCGCCGGTGACGACTGCGGTGAGCGTATAGCTGCCGTTGTCGTTCTGAACTACGTTATAGGATTTGAAATTCTCCTTGACGAGATTGAGAGTGAAACCGGTTGCGCCGGTAAAGTTGCCGTCGTACTCGTCACCCTTGACGGTGTACTTTCCGTCCTTGTGGTATACAGTACCCTCAAGCTCCATCAATATGGAGTCATGCATATCCTCTATCTCAGCCGGACGGCTGTAGGTGTAATTGAGTATCGAGTTGTTGCCCTCCATCAAGAGCTCAAATCTTCCGCCGTAAGTAGTTCCGCCGTCCTTATAATTGACGTTGGAGGTTATCTTTGTAGGGGAAGAAGAAGCTACTGCCGAGGTGATATACTCTTCAGGCGTCTTGGTGGTCGTCTCGTTATCATCGTTTCCGCATGAAAACATTGCAAACACACAAACCAGCGCCAGCATAATGCAAAGTATTTTTTTCATTATCTTTTTTTCCTTTCAATTAAAATCGGTCTGCTCCCGGAGGAGGAGCTCCTCCTCCGGGAATGGCACTCAAATCAGAATATATATTCCTTAATGAATGCAGCTACTTCTTTAACCGAATTAACTACTGTATTTGTGTTAACAATGTTTGTAGCCGCTTCAAGCTCGTCGTTGATCGTTTTAACGTCGCTGTTGTAATCATTGACCGCATTGTCAAGAACCTCCAGCGCATCGGTCACACCTGTATATGCTGTGTTAGCAGCATCCTTAGCCGCATACGCCGCCACTATCGTGTTGTATCTTGCGGTCCTGCCGGCGTTGAGGTCTATAAGGCCGACCAATCTTATGAACTCTTCGGAGGCAGCATTGATAGCGTCTATCTCAGCCTCGAGTATATTGTAAGCAGCTATAGCCTCATCAACACCCTCTACAGAGACGTCCATAACATCGTACAGGTCGGTAGCTCCGCTGAGGAATGCGACCTTGTCTAGGTAGGACGCGTTGTAGTTGACGCCCTTCATATAATCTATGAAGCTGTAGGAAGCCTCGACAGCCTTGCTGTCCTCTTCCATCTGCTCATAGTTTATCTGAGACTTGTAGATATTGATCTGATTGATTATAGCAACTATTTTTTCGCGGTCGGTATGTACTCCTTCCTCGACTATAAAGCTCTCGATCTTCTCGATGACTCTCTTGCGCTCTATGACCGTTGTCTTATCCGGATAGGTATCGAGCAGTGCCTGAAGCTCCTCCTCGAATCCGAGCTGCTCATCCTCTACGACATATGCCTTCATGCTGTCGTAAAGTGCCTTTGCCTCTGCCATTCCGGCTGCGGTATAATCGACATCGCCCTCTGCAAGCACTGCATCAACTTTCTTGATGTACTTCCTTATGTAAGAAAGTCTGTCTGCGTACTCAGCCTCAGTTATACCGGTGAGTTTGCCCATGTTAAGGAGATATTCTGCTGTCCTCTCCTGTCTGTAAGCCTCTGCGATCTGGGCTCTGAGGCCGTCGATCTTTGCATAAGCCTCAGCTACTCCGGCATAATCCTTGTTCATCGTGTTGCCCTCGTAGAGAGCGATCGCGTCGTTGAGTTTCTGCTCTCTGGTCTCTGCAGACGATGTAGTGACTCCGGCCTGAGCTATAAGGTCTATGAATTTCTCTGCTGCCTTATCCGCCTCGATACCTATGAGCTTCTGATTGAGGAAGCTGTTGAGTTCGCCGTATCTTGTAGCTGTTGTATCGAATACGTTGTTGTTCATAAAGGTCTTCATGGTGTTTGCCGCGATCTCGCGCTCGCTGATAGTCACAGCAACTTCAAGCGCATCTGCGAGTTCTTCCAGCTTAGCCATGTTAGATGCAACAAGCTGCTCGTATATGGGTTCAATGTCAAAGATCATGTAGTTTGCGAACGCAAGCTGTATTGCGGTAAGATCGCTGGTTGCGGAAGAGACATAGTCAGCCAGCTTTTCATCGGCTACTACATCGGCCAGCATATTGATGTAATCGCTCTTGAGTATATTTATAACATTGTCGGATGCGAAATCTTTTCCTACATCGGAGAGATTGTTCTCGATATACTCAGTGATCATCGTATCGACCACATCCGCTTTGTCCGCCATGAATGTAGTGACAGCGGTCTTGATCTCATCAAATGTAGTACATTCAGCCACTGCCGCGTCTATATCCGCCTTATACGTTGCGTACAGTCCTTTGGCAAGTTCTATGGCGCCGATACGTCCGTATGCCTTGTCGTAACCTGCCGCGTCTGTCTTATAAACGGTATCCACGAGATCCGTGATAAGATCGTATGCCGCATATCTGGAGCTTAAGCTACGTGAATCGACAAGAAGATAGTTATCGATATAGTATTCGAACTTCTCTGCAGTGGTCATTCTGTTGAACCTATCGACGTCTCTCGGTATAGATCCGGAGTAGACTTTGATGTCCTTGAACGCGATATCGCTGTTCGAGTTATCATAGGTTATACCGGTATTCTTATCGGTAGTCGTTGTAGGATAGCTGAATCTGATCAGCGGGATCGGTACTCCATAGTCCGGATACGGGAGATCAGCATAGACGAGTATGTCGTCAAAGTATAAGTCGATCGTGAAAGTATTGCCTTTCATGACGATCGCGAATCTGGTCCACTCTTCGAGCTGAACAACGTCCTCTGCAAGAACTACGTTAGACTGGACAGTTCCGTCTGGCTGAGTTACGTTAGCGACAAGATCACCGTCTATCAGCGAGAAGAACGCCGGGAACTTTCTCGTTCCATCTGCCGCAGTAAGAGCTGAGAAGAAATCAAACTTGCGCGGGAGTTTGGTGAAGGAGGTAACGTCGAACTCGCATACTATCGAGCCCTTTGGCATATTGTAAAGGCTGATCTCAAAGAACGGGTTCGTCTTACCGGTTTTGTTGACTATCGTGAAGTAAGGATCGCTACCGTCGGTCGGCTTTACTACGTAGGGGAGAACGTCTCCGTCGCCCTGGTTAGCGACTCTTATGGATATAGTACCGTCGCAGGGATTCTCGTAATGAACAGGCCAACTGTACTCGTCAAGGTCGACGTTGTCCTCTCTGTCGCTTATACCCTGGTCGACCTCCGCCTGGAATGCTTCCTTAGCGGCGGTGTAGTCGTCGTAAAATGCCTTGTATTCATCACTGTCAACTCCGAAGGAGTGAGATGCGATGAAGTCGTCTACTTTGTAGAACGCATTTCTCTTTGCTATAAGAGACTCTGCCTCGTCTACCTTCGCGAGAAGCGCTATTACCTGAGCGAGGTTGTCTGCGAAAGTCGCGGTCTCTATATTTGCATAGGTCGAGTCGTAGATAGCTTTAGCCGCAACGACCTCTGCGTCGGTCGCGTCTGCATTGGCGTATATTTCAGCCGCCGCATTGAGGTGGTCGTATCTCTCCTGATAGGTTAGGCTGGTATCCTGCGACTTGGTAATATGATCGCAGTACAGATAATTATAGTAAAGCGTGATTATAGTGGCCTTGTTGGTGTCGAGATATGTGATCGCCTCTGCGACCCTTGCAAAATCCTTGTTGACCGGAGTGGTAGCGCCGTCATCTATATACGTCGCATACACAGCGTTCATCTTATTATATCTGTCTGTTATCGCGTTGGTCTCCGTCTTTATGAACTCGACCTCAGCCAGGAATGTGAGGGCGAGCTCCTCCTGTGCTATCAATGCATAAGCGGCGGTGATCTCTGCGACCAGTGCTATGTACTCCTGGCTGGCTGTATCAAACTCACCGGAATTTCTGAGCGCGGTAGCCTCATCGAGCTTAGCTTTGCGCTCCGTTACGTTCTCAAGCTCCGTGGTACTGAGATCACGGTACTCCTTCATGATAGCTTCAAGAGCTTTGAGAGACTCTGCCTTGATGGACGCCTTGATATCATCATAGAGCGCAGTAAAGCCTTCGAGAGCCGCGACCAGTTCAGCATTTTCCATATTGAATATGGACTCATCGGCTGCCGCATTCTCGTCATAGAGCTTCTTTGCCGCGTTAGCAGCGATATTCTTGTCTATGATGTTAGCCTCTGTGTCACTCATCGTAGCGTAGTAGCCGAGGAAGGCTTCGGTATTCTCGTTCTTCATACCGGTCGAAATATACTCGTCGTACCAAGCGGCTGCGGCTTTGCCCTCGTCGGTAGTAAACTTGCTTGTATCAACGCGTTTGATAAGCTGCTCAAATCTGAAGAATGCATTTTCTTTCTGAGCCTCTGTAGACTCTGCGGCCTCGTATGTAGTCTTATAGGAAACAAGGTAACGCTCAACATCTACGAGCGCCTCACAGTCTACCGGCATAAGTATGGAGTAGTCATCCTCTACCGGAACTGCTCCGTTAGGATTGTTGGAATACACATGGAGATTATCAACGCATACTCCCTGACCTGCTTCAACATCGGAACCGCCCGGAAGAAGCATATATGCCCACTTAACCGTTACGGGACCGCTGTCTCCGGTCATTCCGTCAATCCTGCCTACGAGCTCACCGTTTACGTAAAGATATCCGACGTCATTGAGAGCGTCGAAAGTAAGCGAGAAATGATACCACTCTTTAGCGGTGAGCTGTGCGAGTACTACGTCTTTAGCGTCGCTCGCTCTGATTGTGAGGTCAGAGCTGATATAGAAGTACTTCGCACCCCAACCGCTTGCGCGCACAAATAAACGCGTCTCGCTGGGATAGAATATGGAGGGCGTTGCTATATCGAACTCAACTACCATATTAGCCACCGCGCCAACTGCCTCCATTGGGCCGAGGTAGACCTGTATGTTTTTATTAGTCTTATGTGTGCTTTTAGGGCTAACGGACAGATACTTATTACCGTCGAGCTGAGATACTATGGCGGAAGCATAGTCGTTGTTGCCCGTTTTGATATCGTATATGGCCCACCCGGATGTAGAGCTTCCGTCCTTATAAAAGACGTCCTTGAAGCTCTGGTCAGTCGGTTCGGAATCATTCACTACTTCTGCAAAGCTCCACATGGTGAAGAGGGATATTGCCATCGCCATTGTCAGAGCAAATGCAACAGTCCTTTTGAAGAAATTCATACCCATTCTCCTTTTCCTTTGAGCGAATTGTATATTAATCGTGCGTTATATTGTACAACATGTACAAGCGGCATTTTCCATGTTCAATATACACTTACATTATAACTGATTTGCGCGTTAAAGTCAATAAATTTTGAAAATTCAAAGTAGAAAATTGACCTGAGTTTTTGATAGTTTTGAACAAATTTTGACCGCAAATATGCCTTATCGGGATACCGATACACGTTTGGCGGCAATAGCTGTGCCAATATACAAGCTTCGACTTTGCCCGGAGAACGCGCGCCACGACTTTCGGCGTTACGATGAAAAAAAAGATCCGCCGTAAAAAGCGGCGGATCATATTGTCGGAGATCTGGCTCCGGAATAACGGTATCAGACCGTATATGTGCAGGTGACAGTTGCGTTAGCACCGCTGGCCGTCGTATAGGTGAAGGTCACCGATGTAACGACAGTGCCGTTAGTGACGATAGTTATAGCAACGTCACTTCCGACCGCAACTCCAAGCACAGACTCGGTGTTGGCACTCTTAACGGTAGCCTTGAACGTATTGTTCTCGATCGAGGGAGACTCCAGCTTGGAAACGTCAAGGTTGAGAGCTATACCGCCCTCAGCGAGAGCAACTGTGCCGTTGACCTCTGCATCCTCAACACTGTAGGAGCCGTCATTATAAGTAGCTGTATCTTCTACAGTAACTATATAACTCTCACCGATCTTGCCGAGCTTCTCGTACTTATAATCGATAGTAGCGGACTTCTCGCCGGTATAAGTGATCTTGAAAGAGCCCTCGAGAGTGACCTCGGTGCTTTCATATTTAGTATTGATCTGAGCCGTTTTGGGGTTTGTTGCTGCTATAGCCGTTCTTATAGGCTCGTACTCGTCGGTTTTGTCACCGCAAGCGAAGAGCGAAAAGGCACATATAACAGCAAGCATCAAGCAAAAAATCTTTTTCATATGTATTCCTTTCATTCCCGTGAGGGATAAATCGATTTTAATGATCATTCAAAAGTTGGGGTCGGCTCCTCCGCCGCAAGTTTAGCGGCGGAGGAACTCAGCTGTATCATATCAATCGAATATTTTCTTGATGACCGCTGCTATAGTAGCGACTATAACTACGGATGCGGTCCTTGCCGTTATATCGGCTGCGTTCTTATTGAGCGCCTTTACTTCTGCGTTTACGGTATCGACAGAAGAGTTATACGCTGTAACGAGCGCGTCGAGCGAGGTCTTGGATGCGTTTACGGAACCGTATGTGGTATCCGTTACACTGTCAAATGCTGCGAGAGCCGCCGTTATTGCGTTGAACTTAGCCTCTCCAGTTGCGGAAGATGCCGCGTTGACTGCAGCCACGAATGCGTCGCCGGTGGTCTTTGCTCTTTCAACCTCGGACTTCATGCTGTTATAGAGACGGACCTTGGCCTGTATGTCAGAGGAGTAAGTAGTATCGACCGATTCAACAAGGCTTTCGATAGTCTGTATAGCTGCGAGCTTTTCAGCGTAGGTTTTGGCGTTTTCAAGCACATCAGCTGCTGCGAGGAACTCTTCGCATACCTCAGTGATAGCCGCGAGCTTGAGCTGGATAGCGTCGTATATAGCCTTAGCATCGGTCACACCGGGATATGTGGTATCCAGTGCAGCAACTATATCAGCTACGCTGTCTACGATCGACTTGGATACTCTGTATCCGAAAGTATCCTTATAAGAGTTCATCTGGCGAATGAATTCTTCGGAATCAGCCACGATAGCTGCGAGCTTAGCCTCTGCAGCGTCTACAAGCGCCTTAGCATCGCTTACGCCGGCAACTGCTGCAACATCGCTGTTATAAAGAGCTTTTGCGGCATCTATAGCGTCCTTGAGCGTTGCGTACGTGGTGCTGCTTTCAAGAGCATCAGCAGCATCGATGTAATCAGCCGCATCCTCTTCAACTCCGGTGAGATAAGCAAGTATCTCAGCAAGAGCACTGTCAGCATCGGTCACTCCGGCGTAGGTCTTATCTACGTCTGTGTAGGTCGCAATCACTGCGTCGTAAGCCGCCTTGACAGCCGCGTATCCTGCGCTGGCGTCTATCGCGTCTACCGCTGCAATGTAAGCGTCTGCAGTCTTCTTGATAGCTTCGAGAGCCTTTATCTCTGCGTCGAGCTTGGCAAGAGCTTCGGCCATTCCCTCGTGTGCTTCATCGTAGCCTGCGGCTATTATATCCTGAGCCTCTGCGACAAACTGCATTCTCTCGTCGTAGCTTGCCTCGGTATTGAGCTTGCTCATCTTGTCTATGAACGCCTGAGAGTTTTCTCCGCCTGCATGCTCGATGTAGTAATCCTTGATAGCCTGATACTTGGTATAAGCCTCAGACAGCTCATCTACGCCCTTAGCTACGATCTCATCGAGTTTGGCAATGTGGTCCCTGAGTTCGCTAAGCTCAAGCTCCTCATAGTTACCCATGCCGTCGATATAATTCTGCAGCTCTTCGGTATTGGCAGTTATCAGGTAATTATTGTAAGCCTCCTGTGCACTTGCAATACTGCTCTGAGAGTTTGCTATGACCGTCTCATCGATATACTCTGCATTATCGGTAGCATATTCGGAGATCATATTAAGAGCATCACCAAGCGCTGCCACATCAAGAAGTACAAGAGTATTTACGAGTCTCTGATATCTGTCGGTATGGAATTTTGCAATTCCCTCATCTTTAGTTCCGGTAGTATTACGCGGAGCGGTACCTTCATATATGTAGTAGTTATCGACTCCGACGGAGCATCCGAAGTTTTCGTTGGTCCGGAAGTCTATACGAGCTATCTGAGTGGCCGTGAACTTCGCGTCGTCTCCGTAGAACCTGACGTTGTCTGTCAGTGCGATTCCGTTAACATATATGCTTGCGGTACGCTTTGCTATATCTATAACTACGTCGAACTTATACCAGGTGTCAAATGCTATAACGTCTTTGATAACTTCCGTATAGAGCATGCCCTGTGCGTTCAGGACAGAGTAGTAGAGATCGGAGCCTCTGACGGTAAATATGTTCGGGAACGAACCGCCGCCCGATGCGTTAGTGTATCTGAGCTGGAGGTTCATATTACCTGCATATGTACTGCCAAAGTTAGCGTACTCAAAGGATACTACGAAATTGTTCGGAAGTGGGTCGCTAGTGTTTCCTATGAACATCTGCTGTGCGCCTTCCTCAGGGAACGTCACTTTGATGAAATCTCTGTCACCCTCGCTTACAAGATCCCAGATCTTTGGAGAGTTATAATCTACGAGCTGAGTGATTTTGTCGCCGCTTGTGGGAGAGTCACCCTTGTTGTAAGGTCTTGAATAGAGGATGCCCTTATCGTATTCGGAGAAGTCCACCTTGTCCTCAAGTCCCCATGTGATATCGTAAATGTAAAGTACACACTCTGCGATTATATCGTTGAGCTCATCAGCATACTGAGTGAGTCCGTTTTCATTTACATAGTTGTAAAGATCCATTGCGAGGCCGTACTTGACAGAGGATACGTCCATGCCGTTTATAACGCCGAGCTGATATGCTGCATAAAGCTCGGGCAAACCAGTCATAGCCTCAGTGTATACCTTCCACTCATCAAGTGCCTCGAATGCAGCAGGATCGTCGGCGAGCATCTGGTCGATCTTGTCTGCAATGCCCTGTGAAAGGAGATAATCGCCTGCTTCTACAAATGCCTTGAGGTCATTTGCCGCCTGCTTGAACTCTTCTGCAAGGTGATCAGCCTTGATCTGGTCTATGGTCCCCTGTGCGGCCGTTACAGCCTCTGCGTATTCGGATTTAGCAGCATATGCATCCATGGTCATGAGCTGCTCAAGCCTTACTACGCTCTGGTACTTCTCTGCCACACTGCCCTCTCCGTTTATAGCAGCGATAACACTGTTGAATTCCGCGTCGAATGCATCTGCGTCATAATCGAGAGCGGAGGCCATCACGTAATCGGTGATCGGATACGGAACAGAAGGTGCGTATACAAGTGCGTTAGCCATGTACAGATTGCTGTCGGCAGACATTTCAGTCTTGGAGTTCATGCAAATCTGAACGTAGCCGAAGCTGGTGAGCGCATTTGCCGCCATTCTGTTATTAATAGCGGAAACGAGTTCGCCATTGATATAGATCTTTATCACCGTCTTGGTGCTGGAAGCATATTCCGAGAAGTCGAATACCACAGAGAGGTGGAACCACTCACCGGGATTAGCGGTAAAGATCGGAATGCTGTCCTCGCTGGGATTTCTGACATCGTAGATATCAAGCCCGGAGAAGGAGAGCAGATCTGTCCACTTGCCGCTTCCTGACGCATCAGAACGCAGGGTGATATAAGATTTGTCAAAGAAGGTAGTGGTAGTCATCATGTCGATATCGAGCGCATAATAACTGCCGGATGTAGCATAGCTCTCTTTATTAGATGTTGAGATATTGAATCCTGGGTTTTTGGTAAGCGTTATTGTAGGCTCAGTGGTGTCAAGAGACCACTTGTAATAATTTTCTCCGTTCGCGCTGGTGCCTACCTCATGCTTGAATCCGGGAAGGTTGGAGTTATTTACTGAGAGATCACCCAGCGATGAGAAATTGTGCTCCTTAAGAACGCTGACGTCCTCTTTGTAAACGTCCAGTCTGCTCAAATGGTCAGCTATGTTATCATAGAGCCTGCCTGCTATCACCATGTTGCCCTCGTAGCCGGATACAACATAAGCGTCTGCGTTGTCCTCGACAAGCTTGAGTATAGCCTCATAAGCCTCAACTCTCATTATATATGTGAGAGAGGTATCCTGAAGAGTCTTAAGATATGCATCGAACTGGTTGGTAAAGTTCTGTATATCCTCAGCGCTTACAAGATTATCCACTATGGCGACAAGAGCTAAATACTTCTCCTCGAGGTCTTCGGGGAATGCCGGATCCTCATGGAGCGCCTTGATAGCGTCGCCTGCGGCGATCCTGTCAAGTATATCAGCGTCTGTATCCTCAATTATTGCGGCGTTGGTCTCAAACTCTGCCCTCACTCTGTACTCTTCTCTGAGTGCGGTGAGTTCGTCAGCCTTTGTCGAGAGGTCAGCCGGGAAGAGCTCGTTGTCCGAGAGAGCAAGCGCGCTCTGGAGAGCCGCATACTTCTCGTTAGCCGTACCCTCTCCCATTGCGATAACGTACTGCGCGTTGAACTCGTCAGTCACAGCGCTTACAACAGCCGCTTTGAGCTCGTTATACTTATCTTTGTAGTCTGCAGGGAAGTCAACATCATCTGCAAGGTTCTTGATGCTGTCCCAAGCGGCGATCTTTGCATTTACATCACCGTCGCCGTTGATTATTGCTGCCGCTGCGTCTATCTGATCTCTGATCTCCTGTGCCGCAGCCTCTTTATCGTAGGAATCGAGATCGGCAGGCAGATCGTAAGCACTTATCGGGTTGGAGGAATTGTAGAGCTTGAAGTTGTCGAGCGCTATATTTTCGCCCGCCTTAACTGCTGTGCCCCTCGCGATATTCAGCTGTACCCTGTTCAGATACGTATATTTAGCCGTATTTCCGTCCCAGAAGCCGTTATCTGCACTTCCGACAAGCTCATTGTTGATATAGAGATTCACAACCGTTCCGGTATATGCGCCTTCCTCACCTATGAACTGAACGGATACGGCTATATGATACCACCGGTTAGGCTCTATATTGCCGTAGCCGGCTCCGCCGATAAATACCTGATTACCATCAAGCGTAAGGAAACCGGGTCCCCAGCCGGAGCCGCCGGAATATGTGAAATGCGAACCAAACATTAACTTTGGCATAGCAGAAGTAGTCGCTACATCAAACTCCATGACAAAGTCGCCTTTGAAATTCGGATTGCCCGAATCGCTTCCGATTCCGTTTGTATAGGGGTTGTAGTTAGGATTCTTAGGGACAGATCCGCTCTTGACTACATTCAATAACTTATACTCGTTACCATCCCACTGGGTCTCATTGGTTATGGATACTTGGGGGACAGTATTACCCCAACCACCTGAGAGATGGCCGAATTCAACCATATTTACTACATCTTCTTTTTCTACTGCAGGACGGTCCTTATCCTGCTCGAGGAGATCAGCCTTTGCAACGAGCTCATTGTACTTATCCTCAAGCGCGGTAAGTTCAAATTGCTCGTCAGTAAGCCCTGCGCGGAGAGCTATTATCTCCTGAGACTTAGCGTATCTGTCAGCTGCTGAATTTGCAGTGTCAAATATGAAATCGTACGCCTCATTGAACGAGTTGACGAAGCCGAGAATGGTTTCATCGCTGTAACCTATTGCTACAGGAAGAGTATAATCGCTCATAGCTGTGCCAAGCGTGTTTGCTGTCGCAAACTTCAGGTTGTCAAGGCAGAGGGTAGCTCCTTCGGGCTGTGCTCCGCTTGCAAGACCTACGCTGAAAGCCGTGAACTGCTTGAGGTATCCCTCTCCGTCTACGAGAACGCCCGCCGCAGACTCTCCGACCTTAGCGCCGTTTACATATGCCTCTATTTTTTCACCGGTGGTGACATAGTCAGTCATGTTGATGACTATTGCAACATGAGACCATGCGCCATCCTCGAAGCTGAAGGTATGTACCTCAGTCTCGCTGTCGCCGATATAGAGCTTGCCGTCTACTATTTTTGCTATTACATCTGCAGTGTCTATTACATCTGTAGTGTCGCCGGATGTATTATTATACCCGACTACAGTTTCTATAACAACATTTGCAAGTGTAGATTCGGTATTTATATCAAACTCTATGAAGTAATATCCGGATCCTCTGGCTGCTGCCCCGTTCTTATATTTGACATTATAGAGAACAGGAGCTGTGAGGTCAGTTCCGAAGTCGCTGAGCACAAGATATTTGTCTCCGTTAAAGAGCTCTTTAACGTTGACCTTTCCTGTATAAGAGGAAGAATTCTGGAAATTTGACATTGCAGAGTCGGAAGCATCGGACATATCTATGTCAGCGCCTGCGGTAACGTCACTTGCCTTGACGGGTATCGCCTCCGGCTTTTTTGATGCGTCATATGCGTATGCAGAAGGACCGCTGTCCTTATTGAGGTAGAACTGGACGTTGTCCATGAGCAGACCGGACTCGGCGTCCTTCTGTCCCCCTTCAAAGTTTATCTGCCATTTTCCGACAGTGCTCTTCGAATTGGCAGAGGTGTCCTGAGTGTTGAGGTTCATGAAACCAGCCTTTTCAACCACCAAAACTCCGTCTGCAGTTATGTATAGGGTATTTGCAGTTCTGTTGTATATAAACTGCAGATGTGTCCATGTACCGGGAGTTATCTTGTAGAAGACATTGTCCGGATCACTCGAGAAACAAAACTCGCCACTCTCGTTGAGCCATATGTGGTCGGTATCCCAGCTTCCGCCGCCGCTGGCGCTTATACCTCTGATCTGGAATATTGTAACTCCGGTATTTGCTTTCTTGTCTACCGTAAGATCAAGCTCAAACACATAGTTCTCATAGTGGCCCTCTCCGTTCCACTGAGCGTATGTTACCTCTGGGTGTGTATTGAGCTGCTTATTGGTAGTACCATAGTCGACGACCAGGTTGCCCCACTCATCGGCCGCGCCCTTGCTCGTATCAGGACCATAACGGAGATATGAGTTCCCGTTATAGTTAAGAACCTGGGCCACCATAAGGTTCTCGCCGTTATTGTCTATTCCTGAATGGAATGCCTTGGATCCGTCGTTGTTTATGATGACCGCAACGTCGGAATCTTCTGTGGTAGTCCCAATATTCGTCGACGCGTCGGAATCAGCTCCGAACGAATACATCGAGAAGCAGGATACCATCAGAGTCGCCGCAATAAGTGCGGCTATGAGTCTTTTGAGCTTGCTCATGATATTTCTCCTCTTTAGAATTTCGCGCCCCGCGCGATAAAAAAGCCATAGATACAAAACCACCGCGGACACGATGGTCATTGTTACTTAAATTATATATTATTGCACCCTTAAAGTCAATAAATCGTCCGATTTTTGCGCTTGCCCGGATGTAGAAATTTATCCATGTTTTTTTTACAATTTGCACAAAAACAGTTAACTGAATGGAAAAAATCTTCCTATATTAGAATATATAAGACATTTTGCATTGTTTTTCGCTATTCGCTCTCTGCGCTTTTTTCTCCGTACCCACTTGTGCTCTGGATCTCTCTCACGTGAAATTCCTGACGCCCAACCGTATTGAATCATGCTCCGCGCCTTTTCAGACATCATGCCCACACACATCCGCCATCCTTATCTGCCGTATCCCGCCTGTTTCGAGGCGGTTTTGCCGTTTTTCGATCCGGCGGACTATCGGGAAACCATTTTTCCGCGCATCGCCCAAGCAATGTAGGCGCAAATATTTAACAAAAAAAGAGAGGGGCGCAATTCGCCCCTCTCATCACTGTCTGGCACTAAGCCGGATATCTGAATCATTTTGCAAAATCAAGAACGTGATTATCATATGTATACACGGTCTTAACAGCTGAGGAAACACCGTTTACCTGCCAGCTCAGCTCGACGCTCGTAAGATATACACCGTCGGTGACGACCTTGAGGTTAACGTCTCCGGTGCTGCCGTTTTCCAGCCCGAGCACTGCGTTGACCTTATCTGCGGGAACGACCGCAGTCAGAGTATTGCCGTCGATAACAATGCTTCCGCTCTTGAGATTCTCGTTTGAGAGATTCAGGGTTATACCGGAGAAGAGAGTTCCTTCAGCCCACTCGCCGTCACCCGTCTTGACCTTTCCGTCATAGTAATACTTAACAGTTGTCTCGGTGTAATCGGTAGAGTCAGACTGATCCTCTACATTAGCCTTTCTCCCTATCACCGATGTGAAGGTAGCGGCCTCTTTTCCGTCACTCTTGTGTGTCCCGGCGATATAGGTGTATGTCTGCTTGTAATCTCCGTAATTCGCATCGCTCGTTACTCCGGTGGGTTTACTGTTCGAAATCGCTGACGTGAAAGCGGACAGGTCGACTTCTTTGTCTCCGCAGGAAAACAGCGCGAATACACATACGATAGCAAGAATTGAGCACAGAAGTTTTTTCATCGTGAAAATTCCTTTCGTAAATAGATGAGTATGTACCTTACCGTAACAAAACCGTGACAAATCACCGCTCTCGGAATGTTGCACAAAACGGTAATATGACAACTGTTTATTTTGCACAACGCATAAAAATATCAGTTCGTACATCGTCCTCATTATACAATATCTCTATAAAAAAGTCAATATAAATTCAAAAAAAGATTTTTCAAATGTATAAGAGGCGGTAGCCGTAGTTTGCAGACGTCCGGGATCTGCAAACGCTGCAAAGACGCATCTCACGCCTTTTTAGTGATATATCCCTCTCTGTAAAGCAGTTCTGCGATCAGGACGGCTCCTCCGGCGGCGCCGCGGAGAGTATTGTGCGAGAGACCGACGAATTTATAGTCAAAAAGCGTATCCTCTCTGAGGCGTCCTACAGAGATGCCCATGCCGCCGTAAAGGTCGCGGTCGAGCTTTGCCTGAGGGCGATCGTTCTCCTCAAAGTAGGTTATAAACTGCGCGGGCGCCGAAGGAAGTCCGAGCGCCTGCGGCTTGCCGGAGAAGTTCTTCCACTCGCGGAGTATCTCATCGCGCGTGGGCTTTTTCTCGAAGCTTACGAATACAGCAGCGGTATGTCCGTCGGACACAGGGACGCGAATGCACTGGGTCGTGATGAGCGGCTCTGATGCCTTGACTATCTCGCCGTTCTTGACCTGTCCCCATATCTTGAGGGGCTCCTGCTCGCTCTTTTCCTCTTCGCCACCTATATAAGGAATGATGTTATCGAGCATTTCCGGCCACTCGCGGAAAGTTTTGCCCGCTCCGCTTATCGCCTGATAGGTCGTAGCTACGATATTAGTGGGACGGAATTTGAGGAGCGGAGTCAGCGCCGGAACGTACGACTGTATCGAGCAGTTCGGCTTTACCGCAACGAAACCGCGCTTTGTACCGAGCCTTTTTCTCTGAGCGTCTATAACGCTGAGATGCGCATCATTTATTTCCGGTATCACCATAGGTACGTCCGGAGTCCATCTGTGCGCCGAGTTGTTGGAAACCACCGGGATCTCAGCCTTGGCATATGCGTCCTCCATCGCGCGTATATCTTCTTTTTTCATATCTACCGCGCAGAACACGAAATCCACAAGAGCGGCGACCTTATCTATCTCCTCGGAGGATATGACGGTCATATCTCCGACGCCGTCCGGGATCGGCACCGACATCTTCCATCTGCCCTCGACCGCCTCGGAATATTTCCGTCCGGCGCTCCTGGGTCCGGCGATGACTGCCGCCAGCTCGAAATACGGATGGTTCTGAAGCAGAGTGACAAATCTCTGACCGACCATTCCGGTGGCACCTATTATACCCACGCGTAATTTTTCCTGCATATATCCGACCTCTTTCATAAATAATGTTTCTATTTTTGAGCCGTCCGGCGCACATACGCCAACGGCATCTTCACCGATAGCGGTAAATTATATTTTATTATATCATACAGCCTGCGTCCGGTCAACAAAAAAAACGCAGAATTTCCTCCGCGTTTTTTTCGTATAGTTATTGCTTTTCAATAATGCTTACCTTAGAGGGGAGTATACCGGTAGTCTCATAAACTATCGTGCATATCTGCGCTGCCTGGCTTGCGTTCATATTATCGCTTTTGACTATGACGCTGACGCTGTCACCGCTTATCACTGCAACGCACTCCTCAAAGCCTTTCGCCTTTACGAGCGACTCTATGTTTGCCTCGTTCTGTATGTTGAGCGCTATCTTTGATATTTCGGCGAGCGCATTCGTCTTGGTCGCCTCATCTGCCTCTTCACTGTCCGCTACTGTCTGAAGGACCTCCATAGCCTCATCTCTGGACTGATCCCTGGAGAGCGCGGTCTCGGTGAAGTAATCGTTCTCGCTCTCGCCCGATGTCTGTGATCCGCCGCCCTCATCGTAATTGTCATCCATATTTCCGTCGCCGTATCCCATCGAGTTCACCGGATCATAGAAGAAACGGTAATTCAGATATACGGCCGCCCCGATGAGGAAAACGGAGGTTATGATTATAAGGTTCCGCTTGCCGCGGGAGGAGAGCAGGCCTTTGAAATTGATCTTTTTCATTTCGGAAATCTCCTTGTGATTGTTTTGTATTAAAACTTATGCCGTTGTTTCAAATTATATTCCCGATTTTGCGCACCGAAAAAAACTTTGTGTATATAATAAATAAATGAGGTTTTTTCTACTCGGTGAGCTTGTGGACGCTGACGCGGTTGGATCCTATCGAGTACAGGGAGCTCACGGTCTCGCTGACCTCTTTGCGCACGGCAGAATATCCGCCGCCCTCGCAGCTGACGCTGACGGCGGAGACGACCGCCGGCTCCCGGTAAAGGAGCTGAGAACCGCTGTAAACCGCCCTCTCGCCCCTCAATAAAACTATCGTCACGCGGCAGACACCGACTCCATCGATCCTTGACAGAGTCGCCTCCAGCTCGCCCTCGAGTCGGTCGCGGCACTCCTCCAGAGTCTCAGCCGCGTCCTCCTCTGCCGGAACCTGGTTCCCCCTCCCGGAGGCCCCGCCCGCGATCAGAAGCACCGCCCCGAAAACAAGCATTATTATAAGGACCCCTTTGCCCTTCAGAGCTTTCATGAATCTGCCGAAGCCTTTATCTTCAGAAATCAAGCAGCACCTCACATTCCCCGCCGAAATTCTCCGTTATATAGCGCGCTATGCTTTTCCCGTCCGCAAACGCTGCTGATCCGGAAAGAGTCACCGTTACCGCCTCTACGGAAAATTTGCCGTCATCACTGAATTGTATATTTATATTTACATTATCGGCATTGAGTCCGAACTCCTCCGCAACAAGTCCGGCCAAGCTTTCCTCTGCCGTCTCTTTGACCGTCCCGATATAACCGTCCTGCTCCGAAGTATCCGTCAGGCTGTCAAGTTCCTCAAGTATTTTATCTATACTGTCTGTGCTTATTTCGCCTATCAGAGATAGCGGAGATATCACAACTGACAGCACAAGGACACACAACGCGGCAGACGTTGCCCCCTTCATTTTCCCTCCGTAAGACATACAGGCACAGAATGAGGCTGCAAGTGCCGCCGTAAATATGGTGACCGCATATCCGCTCATCTTCCTGTGCCTCCTTTGACAAAAAATTTTGCCATGGCCGGCACCCACCCGGCGGATACATGGCCGGGATATTTTTTCGTATGACTCAAATCAGTCTGCCCTGCTGCAAGAACACAATATTTGACCGCGTTATATGACAATGTGATTTTGTAAATATTTACGTACATCATATTGCCACCGCGCTTTTCATGAATACCGATATATTGATGATCGTCATTATCTGGCAAATGACCATGCTGCCAAGCAGCATGTCAATGACTCCGCGGAAGGAGACGAGCATGCGCTCAGCCGTGCTGTCGGACAGCATAGATGAGATCGTGGCGCATATCGAGAAGGAGAATCTGGCGGCGATCAATTCTATGAGCGCAGGCAGGAAAAGCAGCCATATCGCCGCGACGGCACTGACGCCTATGGTACTGCGTATCAGAGACAGCCCCGCAGACAGCGCTGACAGCGAGCCTGAGACGGTCCCACCTACAAGCGGGAGCATGCCGGCGGCGTATTTTATGCTCCGCATAGCAAATGTATCAGCCGATACTGAGAGCACTGACTGAAAAGAAAATGCGGCGCTTATAAGAAATGAAATAATGCCGAGGAGCCACATATAGCTGCTTTTGACAAGCTTGCCGACCGCTCCTACATTTGTCTCGCCGGAAACCGATGATGCCAGCGCAAAGACAAATACCGCGCCGGCAAGCGGGAGAAGCACGTCCGCGCAAAGCCTGCCGGTAACGAAGCCGGCGACGCTCATTGAGACCGCGCCGCAGGCGGCTCCGGAACTGTTTCCCCCCGCAGCGTTCAGAGCAAACACTATCGGAGTGAGCGCAGTATTGAAATCGCGCAGTTCCCCGAGGAGCGCCGCAACTCCCTTTGCCTTGGAAAAAACGACGGAAAATACCGACAGAGCAAACACGGCTGAGATCCCCGTATCGATCGCTTTGGACAGTTCAGCAGACGCGATATTTCCCTTTACTATCCCGCCGGCCGCCGACAGGACCGTAAGGCCGAGGAGAGTAAAAAAGAACTTTGCCATCGTACCCGAAGATTTGCCGAACTGCGTTATTATGTCGTTAAGTACGCTCTTTATCCCGATAAGCTCACCTGCGCGCTCCGAATCGACCTCGCCTATGGAATCCTTGACAAGATCCGGAAGGATCGATTCGAATTCCGAATAATATTCCTCCTCCGTATCTGTCTCGGATGTATTTGATACAGCTTCGGCCGAAACGGAAGTAAAAAACACCGGTAAACAGGCAAACAGGATCAAAGGCATTATTATGTAAATAATTCTTTTCATTTTAACATTTCTATCCCGATATTGAGTATATCTTCCAAAACCGGGAGGACAAGTATTATTATTTCCAGCTTTCCAAACAGCTCAAGTTTTGACGCGATCTCACCCGCGCCCAGTTCACGGCAGACATCTCCCGCAAATCCGCATATATATCCGATGCCTATGACCTTGAGCATCAGTCCTGCCGCCTCCGGGATCGTTCCGCCCGCCGCCTCAAAAAGCTTTGATATACTCTCTATGTGCGGAAGTATGCGATAAAGTATGAAAAGTCCGGCGCAGACGCTTATCAGCGGATAGGATCGCCACCCGGCCTCGCGGAACACGAACACCAGTACGGCGAACAAAATCGAATACAGCGCCAGTTCAATTACGCTCAAAGCCCGAACACCGTCCAAACCGTGCTCAAAAGCGTGCCTATTTCTTCAATGAGCATCAGCAAAACTATCACTATCCCGGTAAGAGAAACGAGAGTTGACTGCTCATCTCTCCCCGCCTTAGTAAGTATCTGACAGGTCACCGTGACGATCATTCCTACTCCCGCCACTTTCAGCACCAATCCCACATCCATCAGCTTCACCTCTGTTTGATCATTTGATCATATGAAAAGTATCACCGCCGCAAATGCACCGGTTATAACGAGCGTGCGGCACAGCTTCTCTCTTCCGGGCATTTTCCCCTCTTCCTCATTTATGTGATCGGTAAGCTCCTCCTCATAATAATCAAGCAGTCGGAGCTCCTCCTCTTTGAAGTTCTTGCCCAGAGAATCCCCTAGAGAGCGAAGGAGATGCAGTTCACCCTCGCCGAGAGACAGCCGCCCCTCACACTTCTCCACTGCTTCGGAAAAGCTTTCGCTCTCCAGCAGTGCATCTATGAAGCCCGCGTCGGAGAGAGCGCGGTTCTCAAAGCCGCGGACGCACTCAGGTATCGGCATGCAAAAGCAGGAGATCCCGGCGCGTATATGACGCAAAAGAAGTAAAAAGCCCTCGCATTCCGAAAGTCTCTTGCGCTCATAGGCTGAGTATTTTGCGCATACCGTGACCGCCGCGGCAAGTATGACTGAAATCCCCAGGATCGACAGCAGCACTCTCAACACCTCCGCTCGCTCTGTGTTATGCGGTCGCATATATAAGAATATATGTTGCCATCACCCCTGAAAATTCCAACAGCGCTGACAAATACTCCTGCGTCAGAGAGCAATTTTACGCTCCGTTTCCTCATTGCCTCTCCGAATGAAGCGGCGTGTGCCGAGGCTATAACCGGCACACCGGCATTGACTGTCCTCAAGAGAGCGGTCGCCTCCCCGGTATCGCCTATTTCGTCGGTCACTATAATTTCAGGCGAAAGGGTCCTCAGCGCGACCTCTACCCCCTCCCCCTTGGGATATCCGATGAGTATATCGACCATCGAGTCAGCAAAGAATCCGCCAAATGAAAATTCATCTCTTTCGTCAATTATAACTACGCGCCTTGCCCCTCTGCCGCTTGAAAGCCGCCGTGAAAGAGCCCTGAGCAAAGTTGTTTTTCCGACTCCAGGCGGAGAATATATGAGCATACCTCCTCCGCAGGAACAGAATTCGCGGTATGCTACCTCCTCAACTCCAGGCAAAATATGGGGTATCCTTACCGAAACTCCGAGCACCTCTCCGACTCCAAGGAGGCGGCCGCCCTCATACCTGGCCCTGCCGCAGATGCCTACCCGTATCCCGTCCGGCAGCATGATGTAGCCGTCGAGCATACTGTCCCGGTACGCGTACAGTGAGCCATGAGAAAAATCCTTTATCATGGCGTCCATGTCTCCGCGGCTCACTCTGGTCTCTATCGGAACATTTTTGCCGTTCAAAACGATGGAGGAACGCGCGCCGCAGCGCAGATGGATCTCGCTCAGCTTATCATAAAACATGCTGTAACTCTCCGATATCCGCCGGAGCTCCGCTCTTACTCCTCCCGGCATCAGGGAGATCAGATCACGCGCGTTCATAGCAGCCGAGAAGCCTTACGACAGCAACGGAAAGCAATACATCTGCAAAAGAGATCAGAAGTGCGAGCGGAACGGCATATCTGCTTTTCGAAACGCGGCATGAGGCGAAATACAGGGGGATTATGTACAGCACCGTATCGGAGGATGCCGATATAACGGATGCGCACATCCCCACAAAGCTGTCGGCTCCGTACTCTGTATATATATCGGTAAGGACGGATATACCGCCTGCCCCAGAAAAAGGTCTTATGAGCATAAAGGAAACCAGCTCTCCCGGTATCCCGAAAACGGAAAGAACGCGGCGAAGCGGCGCTTCGGCAAGACGGGAAAACCCGCTCGCTCTCAGCATGCCCACCCCTCCCATCAGCAGTGCGAGAGACGGAGCCAGCCTCAGAGCGTTTTTCGCCCCCCTCTCCGCGCCCTCAAAGAAAGGCTGTCTCGCCTCGCGTTTTATTAGAACAGAGAGCGCAGACGCAAGCAGTACCGCGGCAATGACGATATCACCCATGGCTGTCCACCTTTCCGATTTTTTCAGCGCAGGAGCCGGGAGAACCGCGTATTTTCCCGCGGCAACTGCCAAAGGACAGCCTCCCTATCAGGAGAGAGAGCGACCCGGACAGCAAAAAGCATATCCCCGCGCATATAGCCGCCGGCAGTATCACAGCGCCAGGAGAAGAAGAGGAGTAAAGACTGCGGAGCGCCGTAACGTTTGCCGGTATCAGGCAGACCGGAGTACAGCTTATAACGGAAAAAGTTATTATGTCTCTCTCCTTCGCCTTTTCCGTCTCCCCGCTGATCCCCTCTATTTTTTCCACGGCGGTGAGTGCGAATGGGGTCGCCGCATTCCCCATTCCGAGAAGATTTGCCGCCATGCTCATACTTATCGCACTGACAGACTCGGCGTCCCGGGAGGCGCAAGGCAAAAAAAGCCGTATGACCGGTGAGAATGCCCGTGAAAGCAACGTCACCGCACCCGCGGAATCAAGCGCGGATAGCACGCCGCCCCAGATACTCATGGTCCCGACTAGCGAGCATACGAGCCCGACAGATCTCTCAACACCATCGAACAGTCCCGCGGACAGAGAACCGAGATTCCCGGTCGCCGCGGCGCACACAAAAGACGTTACAACTAACACCGAATACACTGCCGCTATCATTTGCATCCCCCCCATCCGTGCTCCGCGGTGATTTCGCCCTTGTCCAGAAAATATATCAATAATCCTATATTTTCGTCTATAACTAATTTTTGGTAACAAATTTTGACAAATTTCGCTTGACACTTTTTTTATAATGTGATATCATTTATCTTGATAGGATTTTGATTTCAGTATAATGGTCGATTTCCACGGAGGTTTAAAATGAAGAGTATAGGTATAATCCGCAACATAGATGAGCTTGGCAGGATCGTTATACCGAAAGAGATGAGAAAAAGGCTTTACATAGAAAGCAACGATCCTCTTGAGATATATGTCGATAATGGAAAGATCATTCTCTCAAAGTATGAGCCGGCGTGCGTGTTCTGCGCCGACACGACGGACGTCGTCGAATACAAGGGTAAGCTCGTCTGCAAAAAATGCATCGAAGATATCAAAAAAGGACTTTGACGCGTCTTTGGTAGCGGCGGCCTTATGAGGCCGCCGCTCTTTTTTTCCTGTCGCTTATAAAATATGCGCCTGTCCCGCCGTTTATTACATCAACAGCCGCGCGTATATGCAAGAGCCGCCGGCCAAAGCCGGGCAACATAAAAGAGTGCCGCCTGCTATCGAGCAGGCGGCGCTCTTTATTGACAACAAAACTTTACGATTGCTAATTATTTACATATGCGCAGATAAAGTGTCATATCAGAATCCGAAATATTTTTTTGCGTTTTCGTAACAGATACCGCGTATGATCCTGCCCAAAGCGTCATAGTCCTCCGGATACTCGCCGTTGTCCACCCATGAGCCTATCAGATTGCAGAGTATACGTCTGAAATATTCGTGCCGAGGATAGGATACGAAGCTCCTGGAATCCGTGAGCATGCCGACGAAACCGCCGAGCAGACCGAGCGCGGCATTGTCACGCAGCTGCTTTTCCATGCCGTCCCTCTGATCGTTATACCACCATCCGGCTCCGAACTGCATTTTGCAGAGAACACCGTCTGACTCCTGGAAATTCCCTGCCATCGTGGCGAGCACGAAGTTGTCCTTTGGATTGAGGCAATACAAAATCGTCTTCGGAAGGCTGCCCTCGGATGAAAGACCGTCAAGCAGACGGGAGAGGTTCTCCGCCACCTCCATATCGTTTATTGAATCAAATCCGGTATCCGGACCGAGCTTTTTCATCATGACGGAGTTGTTGTTCCTGAGCGCGCCTATATGGAGCTGCATCGCCCAGCCCCTCCGCGCGTATTCCTTTGCGCAGAAACTAAGCAAGGAATAGCGGAAGCACTCCGCCTCCTTTGCCGTAACGGCATCTCCGCGCATTTTTTTCTCAAATACGGAGGCGGGATCGCCCTCACAGTAAGGCACGCCGTCAAGACCGTGGTCGGATAGGCGGCAGCCGTGCCGGTCAAAGTAGTCCATCCTGGAGGAGAGCCAGTCTGTGAGCTCACGATAACTTTTAGCTCCGGTATTTTTTATATAATCGATCCATCCCGCCTTTTCTATCCCTACCGACTTGTCGGGGCGGAAGGCAGGCAGTATCTTGGCTCCGAAATCCTTGAGGCTTTCATGGAAATGCAGATCATCCGCCGGGTCGTCTGTCGTGCATACCACCTCAACTCCTGATTTCAATATCAGCGCCTGAGCCCTGAAATCGTCCCGTTCCAGCATTTCATTGACCTTATCCCAGACTGCCTCGGCATTTTTCGGCGAGAGCGGCTCGTCTATGCCGAAATACCTTTTCAATTCCAGGTGCGTCCAGTGATATACCGGATTGCCGATCATATAAGGCATTGCCTCGGCAAAACGGAAGAATTTTTCTTTCTCCGGTGCGTCTCCGGTTATATGTCTCTCGTCGATTCCGAAAGCCCTCATAAGTCTCCACTTATAGTGGTCGCCGCCGAGAAATACGTCATACGCGTTTCTGAACTGATAATTTTCCGCTATCTGCTTAGGGCTCAGATGACAGTGGTAATCTATTATCGGAAGTCCCTCCGCATACTCGTGATAAAGGCGCTCAGCGGTCTTGCCATGGAGCATGAAATTTTCATTGATAAAACCCATTGCAATATCTCCTTAGTATTTACTTACAGCACTCATTATATATCAAAACTCCAGCTAATTCAAGGGGTATGTCTCATATTGATGATCCGAGAAACGCGCCCAAGCCGATTTTCTAAAATATTCCGAAAAATTATACAAACCAGGTGACAAACCGGAAAATATCTGATATAATTAAATTAATGTCAAAACTGCCGGGCAAAACGTTGCCCGAGCGATCTGAAAACAAGTATAAAGAAAGGAATTTGATCATGGCAAAAGTAGTAACATTCGGAGAGATCATGCTCAGACTCGCGCCGGAGGGATATCTCAGATTCACCCAGGCGGATAAGTTCGGCATAGTTTACGGCGGCGGTGAGGCAAACGTATCCGTCTCCCTTGCAAACTACGGTCTGGACAGTGTGTTTGTAACCAAGCTCCCCAAGCACGAGATAGGCCAGAGCGCAGTGAACGCTCTTCGCCGTTACGGCGTCGACACCTCGAAGATAGTGCGCGGAGGCGACCGAGTCGGTATATATTTCAATGAGAAGGGAGCGTCTCAGCGCCCCTCCAAGGTAATATACGACCGCGCATATTCCGCGATAGCAATGGCTAAGCCCGAGGATTTTGACTGGGACGATATTTTTGAGGGAGCCGATTGGTTCCATTTTACCGGGATCACCCCCGCTCTCGGCCCGAATGTTGCCAAGATATGCCTTGACGCCTGCAAGGCGGCAAAGGCTCACGGCGTCAAGATCTCCTGCGACCTCAACTTCCGCAAGAAACTCTGGTCCCGTGAGGAGGCGAGAGCTACGATGACCGAGCTGTGCGAGTATGTGGACGTCTGCATCTCGAATGAGGAGGACGCTCACGACGTATTCGGCATCGACGCTGAGAATACCAACATAGACGCCGGCAAGCTCAACCATGAGGGATATAAGAGCGTAGCAAGACAGCTTATGGATAAGTTCCACTTTGAAAAGGTCGCAATAACGCTCCGTTCCTCGATCTCCGCGAACGACAATGACTGGGCGGCGCTCCTCTATGACGGAAAGGATTACTGCTTCTCCAAGTCGTACCATATGCATATAGTCGATAGAGTCGGCGGCGGCGACAGCTTCGGCGGCGGTCTCATCTATTCCATACTTATGGGCTATTCCACTCAGGAGGCTATCGAGTTTGCCGTAGCGGCATCCTGCCTCAAGCACTCGATAGAGGGCGACTTCAATATGGTTACAGTAGACGAGGTCAACGCTCTTGCAAAGGGCAGCGGCTCCGGAAGAATACAGAGATGATCTTCGGACCTGTATCCGAACATAAAAAAGCTCCTCAGGCAAATGCCTGCGGAGCTTTTTTCATTGTCTCACTGCCCGGCAAGTCTTTTTATCAGACCGATGAGCGCGGCAATGAGTATCGTAAATATCAGAAAAATGAATATAAGCGCGAATATAACGAGACAGTATGCGGAAAATGTGCCGAGAGCGTCCGCTATGGAGTCTGACACCGCTCTGCCGGCGATAAACGTCGCGGCGGAGAACAGCAGAACTACCGCAGAATAAGTGATGAACCCGGATGCGCTCGACTTTATGTCGGGAACGCTGAGATTTATATGGAGCATCACCGATATTATTATGATGAACCCGAGGACTTTGAGCAGTATCATAACGTCCTCGAACAGCATATCCCGTATAAGCCCTGCGCCTGCATAGACGATATCCGTTAGCGTCCCTGCTCCGACCGCTCCCATAGCGGAGGAAAAAAACGTATCCGCCGCGGATGGGAAAAACATGAACAGAACAAGGGTTATGGCTCCGACCCCGCTGAATATCGGACCTATCCCTATAAAGAAATTGCCTATACGCTGATACAAGCTGTTACTGTCATAGGTGTGCGACACATACCCGAGCGTCCCGGAGCTTTTATCAACACTGTACAGTTTTATATCGACTATCCTGTGTCCGAAAAGCAGACACATTAAAGCGTGCCCCAGTTCATGGATCGGTGTGCCCAGTATAGCTGTGCACATGACCGCCTTGTAACCGAAAGAACCTCCGGCAAGCCGGTATATCGCCTTTTGGAGCAAAGCCGCCGCAATGCCGCAGATCATCGGGATACCGACCGTATAAACGATCACTTTGAAATAATAAGTTATAAAATCCACCATAACTTATACTGCCAACACGACGGATACGATCCCGTCGGACCCATCAATGCCTCTTGATCCGGAGCTTCCGTTGTCGCCGCTTGATCCGAATATACCGTTATTTGAACCGCCTTTCCCCCCGATGCCGGCAGAGCCGCCATTACCGCTGATACCGCCTTGGCCATTGATATTGGAAGAGTTCAGCGGCTCTCCGACACCGTAATCTGAGACTCTCACTGCGTTGGATAGATGGAGAGAATCCCCGCCATCACCGCCATTACCACCGTTACCGCCGTTGCCGCCGTCTTTTCCGTTCGTCCCGGAGCCTATCAGAGCCGTGCCTTTTCCGCCGCCCTCTCCGTTGCCGCCGTACCCTCCGTTGCCGCCGTTGCCGCCGTTCCCGTCGATCGCAGAGATGAATTTCACTGCTCCGCTATATGAAAAATATTGACAATCTATATGGTAGCCGCCATATCCTCCGTCTCCACCGTTGCCGCCTCTTCCGCCGTCTCCACCGTTTCTTCCGTTGTTGCCTGCAGAGGCGGTATTTGCGGCGGTATTGTAGCTGGTGCCGCTTTTGCCGTGATACCCGTCACCGCCGTTACCGCCGTTGCCGCCGCTGAGGAGGAGCGCGATACTGCAGTTAACGCTGTAACCGGCGAGCGCAGTACCGCCATTACCGCCGCTGACGCCCGCTTTGGAGTAAGACGTGGAGGAGAGGCCATCCATTCCGTTGCCACCTATAAGAGTAAGGCTCCCGTTACCTGAAAGATCCGCCGACCCGACAGAAAGCGCAGCGGCTCCGTTCAGAAAGCTCTGATCCATACCGGTTTTAGCCGGCAGACCTGAGCCGCCGTATATCGTGCAGTCGCCGCTCACGGAAATATCGACGGTCCCGGTACTGTCAGAGGTGTCTATCCCGACTGTTCCGGCCTGTGCCTTGAAGGAAAAGTTATCGAGAGCGATGGAGAGCGCCGTATTCCTCGCCAGTACTTTTATTGAGAAATCGCGATAGACTCTCCCGCTCTGACCGATCAGAGTGACCGAATTTATGCGGTCAGGGATATAGAGAGTAACACCTATATTTGAAGTGTAAAGATCGGTATAATCAAGCGTCACCGACCCGTTCGTATCGCTCGGAAAATAAATATTCCCGTTGCAGGAAATAAAATTCAATCCGGAATACATCGGGTACTGATGTCTGTCAAACCCTCTCGCCGCCAGATACTCATCGAATCCATCGATCCCTGCATCATAAAGATACAATTCATCAAGAGGGAGCCCGCTCTCGTCGAGGATCACCGACAAAATATTCGCTATCATCTGAGAGCAGTAATAATTTTCCGCACCGATGCTCATTATATGGAGCTGCGGCATGATGCGCATGAGATTGTACATATCCGTTTCCGGATATCCGAACATAGGATTATTGTGCAGGCGAAGAACTACGAGATTATTCAGCGAGTCAAGACCTGACAAAGCCATTATTTTATTGCCGCTCACATCGAGCTCCTGGAGCGAGGAAAGCTTGGATATATCCCCGATAGACCCAAGAAGATTGCCGGATAAGTCAAGCGTCAAGAGCGCCTTCTCGCTGCCGGACGCCGTTATCGAGGAAACTGAGTTGTCGGAGAGCATTATACGGACAGCGTTCATGTAAGCGCCGACGTTGAACTCCCTGATGTCGTTTCCGGAAAGATCCAGCTCCCTGATATAATGCCTGTTTGCTATCTTGAGTAAGGAGTCCGAGCTTATGCCGCATTCCGTGAGCGAGAGCCTCAGGTATTCCGTGCCGGGCTCGCATCTTTCGTCTATAACGAATGCTCCGTCCGCGGACAGATCCGCACCGGATACCGAGATCGAGTTGATACCGGTGCACGCGCCGATCGATATATGGGACAGTTCCGGGACGCGTTCGAGCGCCATCTCAACGAATCTCATTCCGGAGATATCGAGCGATGTCAGATCTGACGGTATGATCAGGTAAGAGATATCTCCGCTGTTTGAGCCACTCGTTATTTTCTGGAGATCAGAGCATCCGTCAAGCTTGAGGGAATCAGCCCTTAGCCCGCTGAGATCAGCCTTTGAAAAGGAAACGCCTGAGAGCGTGAGCGTACCGACGCAGGCGTCCGCGGGCAGAGAAAGTTCCGCCGCCGCTATGCCGGAGATGCTCAGCTCGTCGGAAAGATAAGCGAACTCTGCCAAATTGGACCCAAGGGTTCCGCAGCTGTCTATAACTATTTTTTTGACGGTCCCTTTATAACTTTCATTTACATTTCCGTTATGATCCACAGCGGTATAAAGCTTCGAGAGCGCCGGCATGTCGGAGTAAGAGAAAAGTTTGTATTCACTGAGCTTATATACTCTCACCGAGGATATATCCTCAGCCTGGCCGTTGACGCCGGATAGCGTCACGGAAGAGAGAGCGGTATTCGTCGACAGATCGAGCACGCCCCTGTTATATGTGCTTGCCGGTACTGAGCCAAGCTTGACGTTGTCCATCTTCAGCGTTTCGAGAGCGCTGTTGTTCTTTATAAGGATCTCCCCGAGCGAAGAGGTATTCTTTATCGTAAGTGATACGACCCCGCTGCCAGATATCCTGAGAGAAGACAGGGCCGGATTGTCAAAAATGATCTCCGCACGGTCGGTGAAATTGCTGTTGGTTATCTCTGCATAATGCAGATTGAGGAGCGAGGAGAAGTCTGTCGATTCCAGCCCGTTGCACATATCAAGGCGGAGCCGCTCCAGAGATGTGAAAGCGAGAAACTCCTCAAGGCCTTTGATATTTTTCCCATTCAGCTCGATAGAGGTTATGTTGCGTATGACTGATGCCGGATAGACCGGATCCCCGTTTTTGTCGGTCTCCGCCTCCCCGCATATATCGGCCACCTCGGCTCTTACTGCGTCTGAGGCAAAATCGGTTTTGAACTCATAGTCGTTATATATTCCGGGATATCCAAGAGAATAAATCCTCACGAATCCGCTGCCTACTCCGACCGCTTTCAGTCCGGCAAAATACTGCTCCCCATCCTCTACCTCAAAGATCGGCTCAAGGAATGAGTTATCCTCGATAACGTTCCCCGCCTGATCTTTTTCGGTATAAACTATCACGCCGAGATCGTGGAAGCTCATATCGCTCGGATATGTGATGAACTGATCGTTGTCAAACATGAATGTGTGGCCGAGCGACATATCGGACAAGCTGTCCGCGGCATTGAATTCAAAAGATTTTATGCCTTTGTCTACCTTGGCCTCGATCTGCAGAGAGGCGGTATGATACTTTGCGGTGACGGTACAGGTGCCCATTCCCACAGAGGAAATGATCGCTCCTCCCTTACCGTCTGCCTTCACGTCGACGACCTCCTTATTGGAGCTCTTCCATTTGATGGCCGCGTTCTCCTTGACCTCTCCGGTCTTAAGATTCTTAGCCGATGCAACAACAATGAAATTCTCGCCGCTGTTGAGGTAGAATTTCCCGTCCGGAGTCATTGCGACCTCTTCCCCGCTCACCGCGTCATACATCGACAGGACGGTTATCTCGTATTTCCCGAAGATCGCATCTATAATATAATATCTGAATATGAACAGCGCGGCGGCCGCGCCTATAATTATGACTGAGATAAGAAGATTTTTGATAAAACGCTTCATTACTCACCTCATACAGGTATGGTCTCTGTCTTGATATCGGAGGATACTACTCCGGGAGCATTTCCGGATGCCGTTATCGTGACCTCGAGGCTGACCGTACCGTCTATCCAGTCAATGGTACAGCTTGTGGAATTAGAAGTATATGCGCGCGTCTCAGAACTTCCATCCGACATACGATATACTACATTAAGGCTGTATACGCCAACTTTTGTTGACATTGATTGATTCATCGTATATTTGATGACCCTCTCGGAAGCGTCGCTACCGGCGCTGAGGCGCAGATCGGTCGGCTGAGATAGCTTTGTTATCGAAAGAGTGTTGGACACTCTTGAATTAAGGTAATACTTGCCGTCTGCAAAGAACCCGCCGAGTGCGGTGAGCTTATATTCCACCGTTCCGACAGAGAGCGGATATACCATCTCCGGCATATCGCTGACGGAGTCGGAGCCGTTATTGAATCTCCACTTTATATAGTCCGCGATGCTTTCGCTGCCGTAGGTGGCGACATAGATCTTTACGTTCCCGTCGCCCGTGAATTCATATTCGATAGTCGGGGTGCGCAGCTGCTCGGCATATATGGTAAATGTGCCCTCGTCGGAGCTTATATAACCTGGAGAGGAGAGGTCGGCAGTGCCGTCGCCTATAAATCTTACGCGGACCGTATAAGTGCCTGCGTTATTGAATACCGGCTTAAAGCTACCGACATTATTGTTATAGCTGTACTCGTTCGAATTGAAGATGACCTTGACCTCGCTGGCGCTCGAGTTCGGCGTCCATACGAGCGTACCCAGACCGTTGCCCTCTGCTGTAACGACAGGAGCCGGGAGCTTGGTGACGCTTACGATCCCGCTGTTGTCACCGTTGAAGTATACGGATCCGTTGCCGACCGCCATAACGCTTATGCGGTATGTCTTAGCTTCCGTAAGACGGGATGCATGAGGTATAGATGTCGTACCGGAGCCGACCGCCGGCAGTCCGACACCGTCTATATATACTATGTATCCGGAAGCGTTCGGAACAGCCGTCCAGGTTATTTCGGAATTTGTTACCTTAACTTCTGTCGGAGTTCCCAGCTTCTGTATGATGAGCGGCGCCGATGTCGCCGAGTCGATCGTTGTTGAACTTCCGTCCGCACCTCCGTTTCCGATAGCGTATATCGTGACGCTCTTTGCGGTAAGATCGGCATACGGGGTGAGATCAAAAGACGTCACTGAGGAATTGATCGTCTGATTTATGTTGTCGCCTATCTTGATGTAATACCCCTCTGCTCCCGAAACAGCAGTCCAGGTGAGCAGGCGGTTTTCCACCTTGACGTTTTTCGGCGCACTGAGTTTTGTGACGTTTGTACCGTTGTCGTTGTCTGAGGATATAACGTCGCTGCCGTTGCCCATCGCACGGATCTTGAAGATATAGTTGCCGGACTCGCTGAGATCTACTCTTACGGAAGTTATCCCGCGCTCGATATATATACGAGACAGTTCTCCGCTGTCACTTCCTATACTGAGGATATAACCGTTCGCGTTTTCTACCGAATTCCAGGACGCGTAATTATCGCTTATCTTGAAGTTCTCCGGCACCGCCAGCTTATTGACGGTGAATGAGTACGGCTGAGCAGAACCGAGATATAGCGAGCGTTCATTTTCTTTGTAGCTGTTCGCGCTTATGGACACGGTAACGGACTTGCCGTTGAGAAGCGCGTTATTCGAATCCCTGAGCTCTCCCAGAGTGAATACTCTGTCCTGAAGATTGCTGTATATGGTAACGTCATTGACCTTGACAGTGTAGCTCTTTGCGCCGCCGACTCCAGTGAACTGCACCTGAGTCGTTGAATTGAGCGCTCGCAGATCATCCGTAACGGTGTGCGAATCCGAGCGTCCGAGCCTTGTGATCGTCGCCGCGTCTGACCATCTGGAGTCATTGTATCCGGATGCTCCTACGGCCTTGATACGGAATGTATAGACGCCCTCCTGCGAGAAGCTGTTCTTGAACTCATTTTTCCCTCCGGTGCCGGCTCCGAAAGTTATATTGCCGTCAATGAGAGTGCCGTTGAGATATAGTTCTCCCTGATACCCGGATGCGTTAGCGATATTGTCTGCCCAGGTTATTATCGTCTCCTCATTATCAAAGCTGGATATGGATATCGTAGGGGAGGCGAGTATATTGACCGTGCGCATCGCGGACCAGTTGGAGTAGTAATTTTCATTGTCGCTGTACGGCATAAGCTCAATGGTATGTGAAATATTCGCACCGAGAGAGGGATACTCCGTCCCCTTTATATCGAGAGGCTCTCTGCCGTCTATCCTGAGATAGTAGCCCGCGGCGCCCTCGACCGAGTTCCATTTCAGGATACCGTCAGAGACGTATATCGTATCGACGGTATCGAGATATACATACTTCTTCTCCTCGGAGAAAGGTGAGGCGAACACATTTGCGGTCTCGTTTCCGTCCGCACGGACCTTGACGCTGAAATCCTCATCTCCGGATGAGTATACGAGCATATTGCCGTTCGAACGCTTTTCCTCATTATTTATAAGGACTGTATAGCCGTTTGCGCCGGTGACGGTCCTCCAGGATATGGTACCGGTCTTGCTGTCATATATGATATTCTCCGGCACTTCAAGTATACGCATGTTGAACTGATCGGACCAGCGGGAATAGTACTCGTGCGTCGGCCCGTTTGCCATGACGCGGATCTTGTGGCTGCCTGCGGAAGTATAGGCGAACTCGTTGACCGATGCCGTGCCCGCATTGCTGCCGTCGATCTCTACGGTATAAGACGCCGCGCCATCGACCGCATTCCAGGTTATCTTTCCGTCAGAATATGATATCCCGTCGACGGTGGGCAGGACCTTGAACTCCTTCTCTACCGTGTACTCTTTAAAAATGAAGTCGAGTTTTCTGTGTACCGTTATCGATACCTTAAAGTCTCCGTTAGCGTTATAGGACATCTCCTCGGTGTCAGAGGACTTGACCTCGCCGCCGTTGATGGATACGTCGTAGCTGTCTGAAAACAGCGGAGCGTCCCACCTGAGAGCCTCGCCGTCATACGTGATATCGTCGGCTCCCATCTTCTGATTTCCTATTATGAAAAACGCGGCTATCACGCCGATGACCAAAACTGCGGCTACTATGCCGCCGATCGCAGATTTTTTCATAAAGCCTCCATTCTGAAAATATATTTTATTTCCATATTATAGATCATCATTGCCGGAGAAAAGCATAGCATTGACATTCGGACAAGTGCTGCCGCCTGTGCGCCAAAGACCTCTCCGACATGCCGCGAAAAAATATTGATAAGATTTCCGATATATTAATAAACTGTTAAAATCATCCTTCTCAAGTATAACACATCACATGACATATTTCAATATATAATACCAATTTAGGGTAAAAATAATTTTCAGATAAATATCTTAAAGAAAGCGAGTCTCCGGCGAGCTGTTTTATATATCAAAAAAGCGGGTCCCGCATTTCATCCGATCCTGTCTGACATGCTCCCAAAACGCTCCTGAAAAACAAAAAAGGCACATTTCTGTGCCTTTTTGTTTTTCCCCGCTCTGATAAACAGATGCGGAAATGCGGTCCGGTATTTGCCGGACACGGCGTAGTTTAACCGCGAAGCCCTCTCCGTCGCTTCTTTAACTTGCCGCAAGGACTTCTTTATTTAGCCTTTCTGACAGAGGCAATGACCTTGAGGATCAACTGTATCAGCCTCAGCAGTGCGACAACGAACTGAAGGATGTACTGTATCATATAGC
>CALWTR010000047.1 GCA_944384525.1 uncultured Clostridia bacterium | reverse complement strand
ATATTACACGGCTCTCAAACGAAAGATTGGTATAGAGGTAAAAGCACAGAGTTTTGTATCTCTCTTAAATTACACGGCTCTCAAACAACTGTGCCCAACGACACAAACTCCTGTTTGTTTTGTATCTCTCTTAAATTACACGGCTCTCAAACCGTTGGCGTAAACAAACCCGCGAATTTCCGGTTTTGTATCTCTCTTAAATTACACGGCTCTCAAACATCGGTAACCAGCCCGTTTACGACGCTGAAGTTTTGTATCTCTCTTAAATTACACGGCTCTCAAACTTCGTACTGCTCATACTTATCAGCAGGGAAGTTTTGTATCTCTCTTAAATTACACGGCTCTCAAACGAATAATTTACCGGAATGGCTTAGGAATTGGTTTTGTATCTCTCTTAAATTACACGGCTCTCAAACCATTACGTTGGTCAGGATGACAATGCTCAAGTTTTGTATCTCTCTTAAATTACACGGCTCTCAAACCTCAAATTTTGATAAGCGCACGGTAACGCCGCCGTGTATCTAAGAGAAGAGACAGATTTTACACCTCTCTTTTGTTTATTATACAATTTTATATTTCAAATGTCAATCTCTATATTAGACACAAATCAGGATCTATCACTATCCTGCGTTCAAAAGCAAATCTTTCATACTCGGCGCTGTCTATCAACAAAACGAAATAGTCGCGGCTCACGGCAGTTTCAAGAAACAGTTTTACATCCGCATATGAAAAATAACTCCGCAGCTGAAAAAACACAAAGAGTTTATCTCCCTCGAATTCCCTGACTATCTCCATAAAATCAAGTATTCTTTCAAGAGTTCCGACCGTATCCTCCAAGAAGCGAACGCCGGACGATTTTATGACCGATGATACAGAAAGTCTCGAATGATCAAGTTCCACATCCAGGCACTCCGACCATTCAGATATACTGTTTTCTATATTTCCAAGCAACTCCTGGGTCCCGAGATAGTGCTCGGGATCCAGTGCTACTCTTTCCAGGGCGGTATACAACTTTGCCTGCAAAGACTTTCTATTGATATCGAAAGGTACATACTGTGCTATCATTTCGGTATATTTACCTATATTTAAGCTACTGTTGTCATCAGAAAGGATACCGTCTCCCTCCGCTCCCTCGCTCTGCACATAAAAATCTTCCGCTATCTTTCTGAAAAGATCCTGATCCTCTATGACAAGCGATGAAACATATCCGGGATAAAATCTTATTATTTCAGATATATCCGGATGAACATATTTTATATTTTTCAACATTACAGTACCACCAGCCTTTCATCACTGTCAAGCACACTGCTTTTAAACTCACCTGTTATAAGCTCCATTCTTGAAAATTGCTTCTCGGTAACGGACAATATCTGAACAAGGCCGGACTCCGGTTTATTCTTTTTTATATTCTCGATCACGCTATGCTCAGCCGTTGCATTTAAAACCATGCGACAATATACCGACTCCTGCAACATCATAAAGCCGTTTTTTATCAGCATTTTTCTGAATTTAGAATAGTTCCTACGATCGGTCTGCGTTTCGGCAGGCAAGTCAAAGAACACGATTATCCTCATAAATCTGTAACTCATACGAATTTTATAAATTTGATCAGAGACGCGTCTCCCTCATTGATCGCATCGAAAACGCTCCTGACGTATATTTTGATAGCATTCAACAGTGTATTCTGCATTCCGTTTATATAAAAACAATCGTTTAAAACCGACAGCAGCATTCGTTTTTCTTCTGTTCCAAAAGCGGTAAATGCTGATTTTTTCACGAACCTATCTATAACTATTCTTATAGGCTCCATCAGATCGCAGCTCAGATTGAAATGATTAAAAACATTGTCATGAAAAATACCTATCTGCGTGAGGTAGCCATTTAAGGATACCTCACGATTTACAGCAGACAGTATAAGTCCATATCCATAATTCAGCGCGGCATTTATTATATTCTCATCACTGCGCGTAAAATCCATACCGAAAAGGGCATTAAAGTACACCTTTGCGGCATGCCCCTCTCGGTTTGACTCATCATTAAATCTGAGCTCTGACAGATAACTGTCCAAAAGATCCGCCGCCTGATCATGCCCCAGCTCCCGTACGAAAGCGCTCTGGTGCCGTATTTTTTCCGCAACTATTTCTGTCCACACCATGCCCTTTCTGTCCGGAGACCATGAGATCTGCAGCCTTATTTTCCTTGAATCGTCATGGCATCCATAACGAGGCTGCAATTCCGCTGACGGGTTCCTCTTGCTGTCGCAGAATATAACTTTTACCTTCTTCTCCGTAAGAGCATTGAGCAGGCAAACGGTCATCGACACCGCGGGGTTCTCTATTATCAGCACTCCTATTTCATCCAAAAACACTTTGACTGTATCCTCGCTGCGAACGACCATGTAATTCATTTTCAGATCGAGTTTACAGCGTTTTTCTATAACTATGATCCTCCAGCTCATATCAGTTTCAAAATGTTTTCTGATCTTGATGTATAGATCCCGGACGCGGACGACTCTATTATTCTGACGTCTTTAAATTTACCCTCCCAGTTTTTGAGTTTTGCGCTCACGATCACAGTTCCGTTGGATTTTATACTGAGAGCTGAAAAATCGCAGTTCGAAGCTCTGCCGGATTTGAAAAGTTCGACAAAACGGGTCAGGAAAATCGCCTGATCCTCAATGGACATTTTCTCAAATGCTCCGCGCTTTTCAATAAAGCTCCCGCCCAAATCAGAGAAAAATACGGAGTACGGCCGTTTTGTTGTCTTTTCTGAAAGGATATCAAACAATTCAAGGTTTTCATTAACAGTTATCTTATCATATTCCGGATATATTTTATATTTTGAATTCTTTTTGTTCTTTTCCGAAAATCTGTCGAGCGCATGCACATACTCCTGCCATTTTTCAGGCAGCAGCATATTCATACACGGATAAAACTTTAAGCGAAAGCCTCCTGTTTTTCCCGCCAGGCACGTCATAAAGCCGTCAAATGAAAACATGGTATGCAATTTTATTGTTTTCCGCTTTAACGGGAAAGATATCTCCAACGGCTCCTTATTCAGCATTTCAGCCGCCTTTTTCCTTATGTATTCCATAGCGAACACATCGTCGCTGATAAATCTGCCATAACACATAACGTCTATGCCGATAAGCAACAGTTCGGTTTTCTTTTTAGTTGTTACGCGTACAAGAGAAAAGCACGAGGCTTTCAATCTGTTGTAGCCGCCGTATTTATCCGGATCAAGGCCTTTTTTCCTCGGATAAAGCATATCGTTCGTTCCGGCCTTCATTGGATTCTGATCAAACAGCGCACCCATTTTGCAGAAAGGATATCTGGTATAATGGACCGCGTTGCCGGATACGATCCGTTTGACCTGCGCTATCTGTTTTCCGCCGCTCCAGAATTTCTCTCCGTTTCTGGAAATATATTGATTGAACAAAGTCTCCTGCTTCATGCTGTAATCTTCGGCATCGATATTGAAATAGCGGCTTGTGAACTTACCGTAATATACGTTTCCTACTACTATATTCAAATATGCGTCCTTTGCATGGTGATGATCGTTGATACTGCGGCATTTCACCTCGTTGATGACCTGATTCCTGAAGTCCGATACCAATCCGGCCTTTACATATACAACCTGAGTATCCGGCATCATTTCCTTGAGTAATTTGGCAATGGCGCTTGACGCCTGAGACGTCTCGACGAGCTGGCGGTTGATGAATCCCATTTTTTCTTCATCTGAAAAAGGAGTTGAACGTGTAAGACGATAGAACTTTTCCTGCGAGATCATTTTTTTGCTCAAGAGCGACGACCAGAAAGGATACATATTATGACGCCACGATTCATATACCGGATAATTGTCTCCTTTTAAGCCGTTATACGTTTTAAGCACCAACACTTTATTGCTCAAGCTGTCGTCCTTTACGCGGCATCGCGGATATATATGGTCTACGTCGTATGCGTCGGTCTTCAGCTTTTCTATCGATATTTTCTCACCGGAATACATACATTTACCGAGTTGCATGAAATACAAATAATATCTCTCGCTCTGCAGCTCCTGATCGCTCAGACCATCCAGCTGCTTTGAAAGCTCTCTTACCTCGCTGCTGTCTATATCAGCGAAACGCTCCGTGATCTGCTCGCGCCTCGAATGCGTCCTTTTGTGTTTCTGCTCCTCCGAGGCTCCGCGCGTGACCTCCACAAATATACGGTCAGGGTCGCGCCCCAGAGTTTTCCTTACATCGGATACAATGTCAAGCGCGCGGATTATCGGTCTCTTGACAGCATTAGATATGTACATATCGTCCATGCGCCTGCTGAGAGTCATCGGATTTGCATCATAATACTCCTTTTGAAGTCTCTCTACCTCATCGGCAAAGGTAAACTTATCCGACAATAATTGCTGCAAATTATAATTTGTTTCCCAAAGGGCGCGAATAATCGTATATGTCTCTCCGGTCGACTTATCTGTGCCAATTATTCCGTTAAGAAACTTTTTCGACAACCTGCCGAAATCCTTGAGTTTCAGTCTGGAAATGTACTTTTTATCTTCATTAGGGATATCCGGGAAATTTTTATTCAGATAAAGCATTATCCGACTCTCTTCCTCGGTATATGCAAGGCGCTCTATTATCTGCTCCGCCTGCCGCTCATTTATTATATTGCGGGAGAGCATACTTTCAAAACATTTCCACGGCTTAAGAGTTGCTCCGACAGTATCGTCAACTCCGGTAAGTATATCGTCTTTCCCCATAAAATTGTTATTGACGAGCGCGCTTATTATTCTCTTCTTTGTCACAGAAGCATAACGCTTAAACACCTCATTATAAATGAATTGTTTACATTCAGGCGTTATTTCCCTGCCGTTTACCTTAATATTATTTATAGAATTAAGAACTGTAAACGAGGAATACAGCAAGGAATTTTTCGGCAGTGCGTTTTCTCCGTCGAGATATGTGCAATTGCTGAGCATACGTTTAATAAACATGCGTTCACTTGCGTCATGATCAACGACAGAATCAAAATTCCAAGGATATATCCTCCCGCTTCCCTTTCTGACTATCCAGGAATAATCCGATTGAGTCCCCAGCGGCCCTACATAATAAGGGATCCGATAGCTGAATATAGACATTATTTTATCAGATACAGTCGTTCCGCTTTCGTCTCTGTCAGACAAGAACGGCAAGTAATTTTCCGCGTTCTTCAAAATGCTTTTAAGTTCATATCTGTAAAGCTGCATCGGTAAAATACGATTATCGCCGTCTACCTGTTTAGGAAGAAAACACCCGAGTTCAAGCTTGCTCATCATTTCATCATAGAACCCGCGATCGGCGTCATCAGGAGTGACATCTTTCATCTTTTTTCTGATATAGTCGCAAAATTCCGTTTTTGACGCCTTTTTAAGCTTTGACAGATCCTTTACTCGCGTTTTGCTAACTGTTTTATAGTGGTAGGAATACGACACGTAGTTACATATTTTCTCATCGACGCTATCGAAAATTTCCCGGTAAACAGAAACGTCACAATGCTTTTTTACGAATGCCTTGAATTTCGCAAGCTCATCCCTGTGCTCTTCATAGTCTCTGACTTTTTTTGCGGATATAAGAGCGCCTTCCGAAAGAAAATTAGCAAGTATGCTCCAATCATAGAGATCCTTAAGACGCAATATAAAATCTCCGTCATCTCCAAGCGCCGGTAAAAGCTCATCGTATTTTTCAGTTTCCATATCAAGAGATATTGACGGAAGTTCATCATATTCCGTCGAGCCCCAGAAAATTGCTGACGGCTTCACAGATCCGCCGGATAAAAGTTTTATAACTGACGATATATCGACGGGATACTCTTCCTTTTTAGGCTTTTTGCCGTTGAAAAGCAGAGCGTAAAAAGCGCTCTCCTTTGCTTTAACACCGCTTTGCATTTTCAGCACCTCTGCAAATTTTTCAGCGTCAACGTGCCATGGCAAAGCCTCTCCGCTTAGGTTAAGCTCATGCTCTGCAAAATTTTCCGAGCAATAATCCGTAAAATCACGGTATATATTATCAAATTTCAAAAGCTCATCTATATTATCGCTGTCTATTTTGCTGAGGAAATGCCCTCTGTGTGCAACGAGCCAAGCGCATGCAAGATATACAAGCCTTACATCGTGAGGTGCTTTATTGCTTATAAGCTCACAAATAAGATGATGTATAGTAGGATACTCTCTGTGATAATCCTTATCAGTATAATTTTTGTCATTAAAGAATACATATTCGTCTTTTGTTGAAGTATCTTCTCTGTAAAGCGCGCTCTCTTTGATCCGGATAAAGAAATCAGCATCCTTTTTTCCTATTTCCGGCGCAAACAGCTCTTGCAAAAGCTTTACACGATTCTGACGCCTGTCGAGCCTGCGCCTGCCAGAGCGAAAAGATCTGCGCTCTGCACATTGATTTGCAGATTCAAAAACATGAGCTCCCCACATAGGATCGCCATGGCTTTTTATAAGTTCATAATCAGAATCCGTTACAGCATACCCGACCGAATCAGTTCCTATATCAAGACCGAGGAAAATTTTTTTGTTATCCATGTTGACAAATTCCTTTCTTTAATGTACAATAATACTGTAATCACTCTCTTAGATTACACGGTACGTTCAAATAAAAGCATTACGCTTAAACCGCCGGTTTCCGGTGCACACTGTGTGCAAAATCCCCTTCGGGGGATTTTTTATTTTCCTGAGTTTATAAATATCAAAATCATTCGGGAACAATTCAGTATTATATGTAAAATTATACCATAATTATATATATAAATCAATCTATATTTCTGCATTTAAGACTAAAATTTTGCAATTTTTTAGGTTTATTTGTGCATATTTGATCAAAATTTAATTATTTTTAAAACTATAGTAAGCTCATATTTTTTCCGCCAATATAATAAATACAAATTCAATAAGGAAGCGCGAAATGAAAAAATTCATGACTGTCAAAGAGGCGGTAAAATGCACGCTGCCTGTCCTCGCCGGATACCTCGTCCTAGGCGCAGGCTTCGGTCTTATAATGAACGCCAACGGCTATGGGATCTGGTGGGCTCTGTCTATGAGCATATTCATATACGCCGGGTCCATGCAATATGCCGGCGCAGGCATGATGGCCGGCGGCGCATCCCTGATATCCGTCGCTCTAACGACTCTCATGGTAAACGCCCGGCATCTCTTCTACGGTATATCCATGACGGACAAATACCGCGGCTCAGGTATCGCTAAGCCGTACCTTATGTTCAGCCTGACAGACGAGACGTACTCCATTGTCTGCCAGGGAGAAAAAAGCTCCTCATTTTACCTGGCTGTCTCGCTCCTCGATCAGCTGTACTGGATAGCCGGAACTGCCATCGGCTCTCTGCTAGGCGACCATTTGCCGTTCAGCACCGAAGGCATGGATTTCGCGCTCACCGCTCTGTTCATAACCGTATTTACGGATCAATGGCTGGGCTCCAAGAGACATTTCCCCGCTGTTAGCGGCGTTACACTGTCGCTCTTATGCCTCATCATATTCGGAAAGGACAACTTCCTCATACCGTCAATGCTTTCAATTACCGCGGCTCTGCTCATCAGCGGATTTGCCGGAGGGGAGGTCAAACGGGATGAATGATTCTCAAGCTGTCGCGGCTATCGCTGTAATGACGGTCATCACTGCCGCACTGCGTATATTTCCGTTCCTTATTTTCCGCGGAGGACGGACACCCGCGGTTGTCACTTATCTTGGCAGAGTACTTCCATACTCGATAATGGGAATGCTCGTCGTCTACTGTCTGCGCGACACAAACATACATCAGCCGGGATCATACGTCCCGTATATAATTTCCTGTGCTGTCGTGGTGTTGTCCTATATATGGAAGCGCAACTCGCTTTTAAGCATAGTCGGCGGAACGGCATGCTATATGATTCTGGTACAGGCCGTATTCTGACACACATAAATATAAAAGCGCCGGAGCTCACGCCCCGGCGCTTCACTTGTTTTTACCTGCTTTTCAGGAATCGATTACCGCCTCGCAGGATTTTCCGAGCTGATAGAAGTTACCGCTGGTATAAATAATATTGTTGCTCTTAAATCCGTATCCGGGAGCAAGTATTTCATCCAGAGACAGTCTCCAAGAATTTGTGTTGAGACACTTAGACGCACCGATGAAAGTTCCTCCGGAAATTGTTATGGTTCCGCTTGCCCCATTCCATTTGTCGAAAAATACTCCGGCGCGGGCAGAACCGGTGAATCGTCCGCCGCTTATCGTAAGATAAGCGTTCGCATTCCCGTACCATACGCCGTCGCGGCTCCCGCTGTTTCCTCCGGTACTGCTGAAACTTCCGCCTCTTATCGTTACTTTGGCGATATGATCACTGTTCTCTATTGCTATCGCCGTGACGTCTCCGGATACATTGATCTCCCCGCCCTTTATATCTCCCGTACCTCCTCCGGGATCGAACAGGATATTGGCATAGCTGTATATACTAAAGCCCGCCTGTCCTCCTACAATAAAATCTCCGCCATATATGTTGGCATTTGCATAGACACCTCTCTCTTCGTCTCCCATTATGAATGCGCCGTTGCCGGAGGAATAACTGCTTCCGAAAGTCCCGTCGTATACATTGACTGTTCCGCCGAGCATTTTGAAACTGTAAGACGCTGCCGGTCCTGCAAGATTCCCGCCTTCAGATGCCTCATATACGTCATTTCCGCGGAATGTTCCATTTATTATATTGGCCTCTCCGTTCTTTACGATTATACCCTCGCCCTGGTTCGCAGTATAAGAACCGCCATAAACGGTAAGATTTCCGCCGTTTATCTCGACTGCATGGCCTCCGGTGACGCTCTGCTTATACTTCCAGTTTGATGCCGCGTTTTCGATCGTTATATAACCGTTGCTATTATACAAAGGATCCAAATATGAAAGGTTGTTCCTATCATACATAACAGAGCCTGTCGTAATTATACTAGGTCCTGTGCCGTCCGTCGCTCCGAGGGTCACCATAGCCGGGAAATCATCGCTTGTCTGCGATACATATATTCCTCCGCCGCTCGAGTTCGTTATCGCTCCTGCCTGGATAGACACTGTTGATCTGAAGGAGTCGCTCGCTGTAACTCGCACGGCAAAGCTTTTTATCACAAAATCCCTGTAAAGTGCATCCCCGTTTCCGCCGCCTTCGGATATATACTGATAATCGTTGTTCAACCCCTTATGGGTTACATTAAAGGTACCGTATGAGGTGAGTGAGCCTCCATGAACGAGAACTCCGTCTGAAAAGCCGGGTCCGTCCGGCCAACTGCAGCTGCCATCGATCGAAGAGGTGACCGAGGTAGTCTGAGGCAATTTTGAGGAACCGAGATTCAAACTTCCGCCATTTACATAGATTGCCGTCCCTCTTGTCGAATAAACATCGAGATCCCCGGTTGCGATCACACTTCCTCCGGAGGAAAATATCCCCAGGCTGTCTGTGAGTACCGCGGAATATCCATTCAGATTGATATCTCCGCCCTGCGTTCCTACAGCAGTACTGGAAAGAACCGTTTTGCCGTATGTATTGGTACTTGTTTGTATGACCACATCGAGCCGACCGGTGACGGTGACATCTCCTCCGTCTGACAGGATGCCGGACGATGTATCGCTGTACGTCGCCACAAAAACGTCCCCCAGCGTAACCGAACTTTTTTTCGCATATATCCCATGGCTGTTTTTGACATCTGTGCTGAAGACATCAAGTCCGGAGCCGCTTTGGAACAAACCGACGGTATAATCGTTGCCGCCGCGGGGAAATTCGGAAATGCCGCTCTCGTACTGGTTATATATAGCTCCGGTTATAACTACGGTCTTATGATCTCCGTCGATCTTATCGATCTTTCCGGCCTCAGCATATACCCCGCTGACACCTGAGCCTCCGGTTATAAAAAGACCGTCTCCTATATACACGACAGCGTCATCCGCGTTTGCGTAAACGCCCGCGCCGTTAAATGCATTCGAGGTACCCTCGTTAATATACCCTCCCTGCCCCATAAAAAACTGCGCTGATATAACGTTCACCGTTATACCGGCAGACGTCAGCATGTTTTCATCAGGACGGTTACCTGCAATGACTCCGTAGCAGTCTTCGATATGATCAATGTAAAATAAAGTATACTTATTTACATCATTTCCGTCAAGAGAGACATTGCCGCCTTTGATAGAGACACCGGAGCTGCGTTCACCGGACATCTTGAAATTACATCCGGATATTCTTATATCGGATACGCTGGACTCGGAATTTTCTGCCTGTATCCCATAGCTTTCGGCACTTGGTATAACGAACGCCGTATCGTTTACATATATGACTCCGCCCGCAGCGTATATTCCTACGTTATTAGAATCTCCATTGAATATAAAGCTTGTATTGCTGAGCGATATCTCGACTCCGCCCCCCACAGACTCCTGAGCATATATACCGTACAGATCTGAACCTGTGAGAGAAAAACTGAGCGCAGAGGTATGGTTTCCTGTACCGTCGAGGATACCGTCGCTGACGCGTATCACGGCACTCCCGCGCGCCGAGGCAGGAGCGCCTACCGCATTCTTTTCAAAATTGCCTCCGCCAAGGAGCAATCTCCCTCCGTTGACGCAGATCGAATCGCCCCACTGAGATGTGAATTCCCCGCCGGATATCCGCAGATATTCATCCGCATCCGCACTTTCGGCATAATCGCAGTAAATACCCGCCGACGCCTCAACGACGTTAAAGTTTCCGTCCTCTACCGCCATGTAACCGCCGACGGCATAAATGCCGTAAGAACTGTTTTTCCCAAAATATGAGTTATATGTGCCGCCGTTGACAAACATTTTTCCGGATCTCATCCTGATCGACGCGTAAGGCGTTGAGGAAGACATTATTCCGTCACTGCTGTCCGGCGCAAAATCGGAACTGCTCTTTACCTTGTTGTAGCCACAAACGGTGACCTCATATACATCTTCACCGCTCGTTGCCTCCGTGAGAGAATATGACGGGATCCCGTCGCTGCCGACGCTTTTCAATACATTATATCGATAGTAAAAATCTGCGCTCCCCTTTGCCGCGGAAGGCGAAGAGGCTGAACCGGCCTCAACGGCAGTATAATAAAGGAACGTATCCTCGACTATAAATCCGTTATACTCAGATGGAGCCGCGTCAAAATACATATTTCCGTTGACAATATACTTAGCCCCTTCCTCAGACCCGCCGGATATATTGCTCACATGCGGGATTATTGCAGGCATTAAAAAACTGCCGGCAGAAGAATATCCGCGATCGCTCTTGACATATACATCCGAATTTATCTGCTCGGAAAAACTGCCGCCGGACGCAGTGGAATTCCCGCCCGCAACATATTCTCCCTCTCTGGGACCGCTCTCAAAGCTGCCTCCCGTGACTGTAAGCGTACCTCCGCTTATCTGAAGGACGCTTCCGACGGGGTTATAAAACGCGCCCGTCTTTGCCTCGGAGGTATCTATTATAGTAAGACGTATACCGTCTACTACGTTCAGCATCGGCTCCCGGCTGTTCCTTATCAGCTGATGCCCGTTCAGATTTATTATAAGGTCCGTACCTACATCAGTAACTCCGGCAGTGACTATTATCGCACCGTCCGCCTGGTCGGATATTTTTATATTGGAATATCCGCTCTCTATCGCCATTATGAATTCCTCCATATTGGCGACCTCGACCTGCTCTGATATTATGTACTCTATATTGCCGGGATAACTTCCGCCGGAAGTCCCGAGTTCCTCAGAAAATCTGCCGTAAGTAAATGAAAAACTCAGTATCGTAGCCAGCAGCAGGACAGGGAACAAGGCCATTATCGCGCTCCTGAGTTTTTTCATGCACGATCACCCCTTCCCACTTTCGGACGCCTGCGAGAAAAGCACGTTCAATGTGCTGTGATAACCCTTGCTCAGCGCCTCGGATATATTGTAAAGCGGCTCCCCGCTTATCTGCCCGGTATATGAATCATAGTGCGGGTCATCGGGAACATCTTCGAAATAAATATACCCGCTGCCGTTAGAGCAAACAGCGTACAGACCCTGTATCCCGCCCGCATCCGACATGTCCGGATCGATGCTCTCATATGAATATCCGTTCCAGCTGTAAAAATCATAGATCGGGTGCACGACGGAAGTAGCGCCCTCGGAAAGAGGAGCTACATGCATCACGGATATCATAGATCCCCCGTTGTCATAATCATATTTTCTGCTGACTCTGACGGTAGTGTACTCCCCGTTAAAGTTACCGGATCCATCCGCGATAGCGACCCTGTGATCAAAATGGTAACCCTCGATGACAGCCTCATTGAAAGTCCTGTAATCTCCTGCGGAAGGATCGGTGAATATCTCATCCATATCCGCGCTCCACAGAGAGCTGTAATCACTGTTCACAGTCTCTTCTAAAACCGTGATGAAAAGCACATAAGTTCGCGACTGCGCCGTCCCGTCAGATGTAAAATTCATGCCCGGCAGCTGTATATCCAGCGTGTAGTACGGAATACTTTTCAGGCAGTCAATATACAGCGGAGGGGACGTGCTCTCGACAACGGTAACACCCCCGACCGTGACCTCCTTTCCGCGCAGAAATCCGACACTGTATCTCGAATCCTTGACCTCGGAAGTTATAGTTATACGGTTTCCGCTCTCCTCCGAATATGCGGTTATCACGCCCTCATGCGACTCCGCAGTCCCGTAAAATCCTCCGGACACCTTGAGCGCCTCATCCAATGTTCCGCCGTATGTACGCGCGTTATAATCTATGAATTTTTCGGTATATATGACCGTGTTCCCGTCGTGTACGGCAAATTCGCGGTCATCCCTGTTTTCGTTCTCATATGTATAGAGGCCTGTGTCAGGATCCTCTGTAATGCCGTATATCAGGTTTCCGAGCACATACTGCGGTGTCACGGCTGTATATTCTCCGTTTTCATCCTCCTCGGCTATCTGGATCGCCAGATTCCCCGTAAATTCGGCGGGAGCATAAAAGCGGAGAGTACTGTCAATAGCTACATCGCTTATCCTGTCGACGCCGCCGTCCGCATCCAGGGTATGATTTCTGACCGTGAACTTAACGGAACGCGCCATATTCATAGTAGTCTGATCGTCAGTACCGAAATTCTGCCAGTAGTCCGCATTTGAGAACGTAACTGCCGACATATCGCCTATGTCATACGAACATATGAATCTGTTAAGTACCGCGCCGGTACTGTTTTCAGAGGAAAATACATACCTCGAAAACGTCACCCCGGTGAGTGCCGCTCCGACGAGCAGTAGATAGCATATATAAGTCAACACCGGGAGTTTTTTAATTTTCATCTTCATGTTTCCTTTTATACGTTACCTCCGCCGCAAAATTCATGGCTGCGATCACTGCAAGGCCTACCGCGATCACTGTAAAAATACCGGCCGGGCTCTGCAAAAAACCGACAGCATTTCCGAATCCGCCGAGTACGGCGACCGTCTTTCCGACGACGGCGTCCCGAGGGACGGTGAATGCGTCCCCTGAGTCATTCGCGTCGCCTTTAGTTGAATATCCGGCGTCAGTGACGAGGATGATACGGTGAGTTATATACCCGCCGCTGACGGCATCATAAAATGTTATGATGTCGCCCTGATCATAATCGCCACACGCCTTTGTTATTATAAGATCGCCTATTTTTATCTCAGGCTCCATGCTCCCGGAAACGACAGTTGCACAGCCGTATCCGAAAACCGTGGGTATCCCTTTTCCGAACGCATATCTGGATATAAGGACATATGCGTTATATAAGAGCAGTAACGCAAGCACAGTCCCCAGTATCGCCTTGAGCGTTATATTTGCCGTTCTGAGTATCTTTTTTCCCATCTCTGCCGAAATATCATCAGCGCATATCCAGTTGCGCCTCGAGAGTTATCCTGAGAACATAGCAGGCGCCGCTCTCCCCTGCCAATGTATCTATGTCATCGTTATGCATCCAGGTCCACTCGAGTTCAAACACAGAGTCGGAAAGCGCCTCGATCGTCATATCCTCTATGCTTATATCGGCGACCGGAACATATCCGTCAGATCCGCAGATATATGCTCCGTCACGCTTGAGGCGATAGGCTACCGATATGCCGTATTCGTTCTCCTCGGTAAAAGTCAGAGAATAGAGGAGCGGATCCGGATTTTGATTTTCAAATTTAAAGCGATAGCTTCCGGTCATCCCCGGCGCAACTACGGAATCGCCGAAGACCTCGTTATAAAATACCGGTATCTCTTCTGAGAGCCCCCATTTTTCCCCGCCCTCGGTCGCCACAAAAAGCACCGGTGCATAATCCGGGGACGAGGATCTGTTTATTAAAAGTATACACATCACCGTGGTAAACACCGTAACGATCAAAAGCAGCGCCAGCATGGCAAAGAGCCACCGGGGATCAAAGCGCTTGAGCGTCGCCACATATCTGTTCGATACCGATATGATGTTGTTATTGCCGTCCAAATATCCGGACTTGACCCCGTCGCTGTAAAGAAAGACATTATCCTCTTCTTTGGAAAATCTGCCTTGCTCATACCCTTCCAGGTCATACCAGACGCTGTCGCGGACTTTTCCTATACGGTCACCGTACTTATCCAGCACGGCGGCTTTGACAGGAAGTTTGACACATATTTGATCCGGATCGACAATGTCCGATGCCGCATTCTCAGCCGTTTCTTCAGCTGTACCCGCGGCCGCCTCTTCAGCTGTATCCTCCGATGTATCGCCGAACAGATCAGCTGAGATTGCCGCTGCTGTTCCCTCAGCCGCAGATCCGGCCCCGATCCGGAGCGATGAGGAGGCGGGCGCGGATCTCTTTGCCTTCCCGAATATCTGTGCCTGATCGCATGGCGCGTAATCCGGGTCCCTCTCGAATCCGGCGCCAAGCATTACATCGTCGATAAGTTCCTCGGCGTATCTGACCTGCCTTTCCGAGGACAGTTTTATCATAAACGGAAATTTTGCGTAACGCAAAACTTCGGAATAATCCTTATGATGATATTTATCCTGATTGTAATTTTTCGGATCGAGCGCCAGGAAAAGGCGCAGGTATCCTCCTACAACACATAGCTTACCTACTATTTTTCTTCCCGCGCCGAAAGTCTCTCCGCTGCGTGTTATGCGCGTGCGGATCCGTTTCGGCCTGCTGCCCGGAGTCTTATATGACAAAAACGCATTTTTGACAGCATCATATCTTCTTCCCGTTATGTATCCTGCCTCCGCCATCCTTTCGGAAAAGGAAGAGCCTCCTCCGGACGGGAATTTCCTGCCTCCGGCAGGTTTAGCGGCAGAGGGACCGGTCCCTTCCGGCGCCGGATATATTGAGCTTTTCTTTTCAGTGTCCACAACTACCTCCGGCAATCATTTTTGATCCGCCACACCGGCGCAAAAGCGCCGACACAGCCGCAGACGGCAGATCACTTTTCCGGCTGTGTTTTATAAAAACATATCAAACATCAAGTGAGACATCCGCCGCGCCGCCCGGCCACACAACGGTGGCGGGGCGGATATCTGCATTTTTATCAATTGCCCGCAGAGGTCTGTGAATTCTGTACCGCTTTATAGGATATCTTAAAGGAAACAGACTCTACATTCTGTCCTACCCAGGTATCAAGTTCGTCCTCGGTATCTCCTTCATCTGCGCTGTCGGAATAGCTTGTAGTCCAGGTAACGGATGCCCAGACGTATATTGTTTCGCCGGCGCCGAGCGCTATATTATTAAGAGTATCCGTAGTATCGGTACCCGCGTTGTTGGTCGTGCCGTGGGTGAGCGTTATGGTGAACAGACCCTGTATAGCCTCATCATCATATGTAGGATCTTCTGCAGCTCCTGCGACCTTCGTTATTGTACCAAACGCACTGGAAAGAGAAACAAGCGCGTCTACATCTCCGTCATTAGTGATCGTTGCAACAAGCTTTTTTGCAGTGCTGTTCGTAGCGTCTTCACCGGATGTTGTAGTCGTAAAATCCTTCATAGATGGTGAAAGGCTGTCGAATGCGGTTACGGTATCTCCCTCTGCATGGCTGACCTTCCAGCTTGCCACGTCGAATTTAGCTGACGCATCGTCAGTTGTGACATATCGTGCGAAAGTACTCCCCAGAAAGCAGCAGCTGATAAGAGTCAACATCAAAATCAAGAAAAACATTCTGGAAACCGCTCTGTTTTTCTGTGCCATTTTATATCCCCCTTCTTTAAGTTTAATATGTAAAACGCTCCGAGTGTGGTCCGGAACGCAATTACCTGAATCAAGCCGATATTTCTGCCGCGAGTCACTTCTTGTCTTTATGTTCCTTATCGTGCATCTTCATGTACATATAAAGCTCATAAAGCTCTTTGGATCGGTCGCTACCGGTAGCACTGCCGTCAGCCCCGTCTCCTGCAAGCGTCTCTATATCACGGTAACGCTTTTCTATCTCTTTTCTTACCTTTTTGTTATAAAAATAATTCCGAAGCACGTCGAACAGGATAAATGCCAGCACCGGGAGCCCTATAAACAGCAGTATTCCGATCGGAGTCTGAAGGAACAGTGCGAAATTGCCTGCTCCGGCTATGCTCGACACGCACACCCCTAAAACATTGTCTGCCGGGATGGCGCCGTCAGTATCGTTGTTTGCGTCTCCTTTAGTGACAAATGATACCGCCTGCCCCTCGGGATTTTTATTTACGGAAACTATACGGTGAGTCACAAATACATCAGACGTCGTAAAGGTGATCACATCGCCATCTCTGAGCTCATTTTTTTCTTCACCGTCAAGGAGCTTTACAAATATCAGCGCGCCCTTGTCAAAGCTGTCGTCCAGGTCGCCTCTCATCGAACCCGAAGACACCGCCAGCGGGGCTATGCCGAAAAGATCCGGAGGAACGTCCTTGTTAATTCCTCCTTTTATGATCAGAGTGAGATTGATCGCAAGGATCGGGAGCAATATGAGCGACACGATTATCATGCAAATTATCAAGGTCGTATTTGATCTGCTTTTTTCTTTATCCATATGCTCTCCTTAAAATCCTTGAAAATAAACTCCTGAACTATATCGTAATATATAAAATATACGAAAATGATCTTAAGTCAAATCGCAAAAAATACGTCATTTGCCAAGCTTACATGTTGAACGCCGCGGGTAATGTGTGCGGTTGGTTTTTAAATTATAATACTAAATTAGTGTAAAGTCAATATGATTTAACGCATAAATAAATTTAAAGATCTTTTTTCTTGTAAAATGCACAATTAATACAGCAGCTCACTATACTTTTTACACATAATATATGATTTGTCATGTAGAATATGATGTTCGACAGGTTTTGCTACTCAAAGCATAATTTCGACACATACAGATACTATAAAAATTCAGAAGGAAAATATAATTTATCTATAATTAAATAATATAATATCGTATCTGCGCAGCAGTGGCGGCATTATACTGATCCGTGTCCGCGATTTTATTTACAAAGCGATCGGAGCGGCAATATAAAAAGGCGCGTCGGGAGCTATACCCGACGCGCTGTTCAAAAGCTTTTTTGTTATTTGTTTTTACGCAGGACCGCAGTTCCGAACGGCTCCAGCCGCATCTTATCGCCGCAGGAGCACCGCTCGGACACGATCATATCGTATCCGCTTATATCCGTTTCGGCAGGAGTCCTGTTGAAATTCATTACAAAGACGTAGTCGTTATCCGCATCGCTCCTGACCGCCGCATGCACGCCGTCCGGAAGATCCGGCAGAGGCGGAGCTATGCCAAGTGTTCCGGACAGAGCGCGATAAAATTCCTCCGTCTCTCCTCGGCTGCATCTGGCCGCAATATAATATGCTTTTCCTTTTCCGTATCGGTTGACGGTGACCACCGGCATGCCTGAATAGAATTCCGTGTCGTATTCCGCGATCACCTCAGCCCCCTCGGAATGTATCAGCTCGCAGATATCCGAAAGCTCGAAACGACCTTTTAAGCCGAGATCGTTCCCGCTCTTATAGTGCGCGATGACTTTTTCTCCAGGATACAAAGAATCTGCCTCTTCATTCCATATCCCGAACAGCTCTCTGAGCCCCTCACCTGGAAAGCCGCCGAGATGGCACAGGTCGCTCTGATTGACATAGCTGAGGAGGTAAGTCGCGACAATGGTACCGCCATCTCTTACATAGCGGCGGTATTTTTCTCCCTCACCGTCACCGACCATGTAAAGCATAGGCGCTATGATGAGATCATAACCTTCAAAACTGTCATTTCTGCCTATAATGTCAACATTTATTCCCATTTTGCAGAAATATGAATAATGGTCGATACAGGTCTCGGGGTATTTTCTGTTTTGCGTCAACCCCTGGAAATCTTCGATCGCCCACCGGTTATCCCAATCGTAAAGCAGGGCCACTCGGGACACCGTTCTGGTCCCGACTATTTCGTCGAGGCCCTCCAGCATTTCTCCGAGCCTCTTTACCTCGGCAAATACCCGGGTATTCTCGCTCCCCTCATGATCGACTACTGCACCGTGGAATTTTTCCGCCGCCCCGCGGCTTTTCCTGAACTGAAAATACTGAACTGAATCTGCGCCGTGGGCTACCGCATGCAGTGACGAAAGTATATGCATGCCGGGACGTTTGAGCTTGTTTACCGGCATCCAATTCACAAGGCTCGGTGTGCTTTCCATAAGCAGAAAAGGCTTTTTTTCAGGGTCGACACACCGCATAAGGTCGTGAGAAAATGCGGCGGTCACCGCGGTGTCGCTTTCCGGAACACCGTACTCATGCCATCTCGGATAATTGTCCCAGGATACGAGATCCGCCTCCTTGGCAAGGACACGGTAGTCGAGGCCCTCGTATGTACCCATGAGATTGGTCGTTATCGGTATATCGGAATGCATCCTCAGCGCCTCTGCCTCATTTCTCATGAACGCCGCCGTCTGCCTTGTTACAAAGCGTTTCCAGTCTATATTGAGGCCATGGACCGAGTTTTCCCCGTTACTGTACGGAGGATCTATCTCGTCAAAATTTCTGTATCGATGGCTCCAGAAGCCGGTCCACCACATATGGTTGAGCTCTTCGATATCCCCGTGATATCTCTCCTTCAGAAAATTCCGGAACTCGGCGCGGCAAAGCTCGCAGTAGCATTCTCCAGAATACTCGTTCGATATATGCCATAGAATAACGCCCGGATGCCTCCCGTAACGCTCGGATAGTTTCCCGTCTATTTCCGCTGTCTTTTTCCTGTAATAAGGCGACGTATAGCAATGATTCTGCCGCCTGCCGTGTCTGATCCGGACACCATTCGCGCTGGTACGCATTATTTCAGGATGCGCAATATCGAGCCATGCCGGTCTGGCTCCGGACGGGGTCGACAGTACGACGCCTATACCGTTATTGTAAAGACGCTCGATCGTATCGTCGAGCCAGCCGAAGTTATATACTCCCTCCTCCGGCTCTATCGCAGACCAGGCGAATATAGCAACGGTAGCGCTGTTTATATGAGCGAGCCGCATCAGCTCAACGTCCCGCTCCAGCACCTCCGGCGAAGACAGCCACTGATCCGGATTATAGTCGCCGCCGTGTATGATATGGCGGCAGGAAGTCAACGGTGGAAATTTTGAAAGCATATCGTCGTTTTTCATATATACCTGCCAGTCAATTTATTTTCCGGGCTCTAACTGCGCCCGTGGCTGTATTGAGGATATCATATAACGATAAAAAAATCAATATTTTTTCTGCATATCCGCATCTTTGTACATGCCCCGGATCCTGCACTTGTTTAACCTATATTTTACAAAGATGCGCTTTTGGATTTTACATTGAAGAATTATAATAAAATTCGTGTAAAAAAGTTAAAAAGGAAATGTTAAAATGGATATCTTCGACATACTGTCTCTGATAGGCGGTCTCGCGCTATTCCTTCTGGGAATGAGCCTCATGGGCTCAGCGCTCGAAAAGAAAGCGGGCGGAAAGCTCAAGACGATCCTCGCCAGCCTCACGAGCAACCCGTTTAAGGGCTTTGCCCTGGGTCTCGTAGTCACGTCGATCATCCAGTCCTCCTCCGCCACCACCGTCATGGTAGTGGGATTCGTGAGCGCAGGCATAATGACTCTCCACCAGTCCATCTATATAATCATGGGCGCCAATGTAGGCACGACTGTGACCGCCTGGATACTCAGCCTTGCGGGGATAGAGGGCAGCAATGTTTACATAGCGATGCTCAAGCCGGACTCTTTCACGCCGATAGTTGCTCTCATAGGGATAATATTATATCTTTTCTGTTCGTCACCGAAGAAAAAAGATACCGGCATGATCCTGCTCGGATTTGCCGTACTGATGACCGGAATGAGCGGGATGTCGGACGCAGTCAGCGGACTCAAGGACGTTCCTGAGTTTGCAAATGTGCTCCTTCTGTTTTCCAACCCGCTCTTCGGAGTACTGGCCGGCGCGATACTTACCGCGATAATACAGTCCTCTTCTGCATCTGTGGGAATACTACAGGCACTATCCTCGACCGGAGCCGTAACGTACTCTGCTGCCATCCCGATAATAACCGGGCAAAACATAGGTACCTGCGTCACCGCGCTGATCGCGTCCGCAAACACGACCCGTGATGCAAAACGGGCGGCTATGGTCCATCTGTATTTCAACATCATAGGCACGGTAGTCCTGCTCTCAGTGTTTTATGCCCTTAACGCAATATTCAAATTCAGCTTTGTAAACACCTACGCAAACGAGCTCGGCATAGCGATAATCCACACCGCGTTCAACCTGCTCTGCACCGCGATACTGTTCCCGTTCGGACGCCTGCTTGAGAAGCTGGCTTGTCTGACCGTCAAGGACCGTCCCGGCAAGGAGGAGCAGCACGACGATCTTCCCATGCTGAACGACAATATCCTCGCTGTGGCCCCCGTAGCGGTCGAGCGCTGCCGTTCCGCCGTTGTAACGATGGCTGAGCTGTCTGTGAATGCTATCTCCGATTCCCTGACGATGCTCGACAGCTACGACGAACAGACAGCCGCCAAAATACGGAAAGAAGAGGATACGGTCGACAAATACGAAGACAAGACCGGCGCGTTCCTGGTAAAAATATCGACGCAGGAGCTGTCAAGTGAGGACAGCTTTGAATGTACCAAGCTTTTGCATCTGATCGGAGATTTTGAAAGGATCTCTGACCATGCGGTCAATATACTGGAATCAGCAGAGGAGATGCGCAGTAAGGACGTGAAGTTCTCTCCGGAGGCGCAGAATGAGATAAAAGTGATAAGCTCTGCCGTAAATGAGATAACCAACCTCACGCTTGAGGCATTCCGTACAGAAAACACCGATAAGGCCGCGAGCGTAGAGCCGCTGGAACAGGTCGTTGACGAGCTTAAAGAAAAAATACGTCTGAACCATATACTTAGGCTTCAGAAAAACTACTGTACGATAGAACACGGATTTATCCTTTCGGATATACTTACGAACCTCGAGCGGGTCGCCGATCACTGTTCAAACGTTGCCGTCTGCATACTTGAGATGACCAATCACAGTTCGATCGAGTCTCATACATATCTCAGTGGCATCAAAACTACAGGAGAAGACTTCCGCCAGAAATTCATGGAATACAGTGCGAAATACTCTCTTTGAGCCAGTCTCTCACTTCAGTAAAGCAAAAAAGCAAGACAATTAAACTACATAACCATAAAATCAAAGCAAAAAAAATAATGAAAATATCCGCTCTCCAATAATAGAGAGCGGATATTTTTGTAAATTATTATTAACATTATTGCCTGTTTTCGAGCGGTATATATTTGCGATTTTCCGCAACGGATTTATACGCTGGTCTTATTATCTTATTGGCGTTTATCAGTTCCTCGATACGGTGGGCGCTCCATCCGGCGACTCTTGCGACCGCAAACAGCGGCGTGAACAGCTCCTCCGGCAATCCGAGCATCTCATATACGAGCCCGCTGTAAAAATCTATGTTAGGGCTGACTCCCTTATAAATACGACGCTTGCAGGCGATGACATCTACCGCCGTCTCTGCTACCGCGTTATAGAGCTCGAATTCGCGCTTTTTCCCCTTCTCTTCAGAAAGCTTAGCAGTATAAGAACGCAATATGTTCGCACGCGGGTCGGATATCGAATATACCGCATGTCCCATTCCGTATATGAGCCCGGAGTGGTCAAACACCTCCTTATCGAGCATCCTTTCGAGGTAGGCACGTATCTCGTCGCGGTCCTTCCAATCGTGTACATTCTTCTTTATGTCGTCAAACATCTTTTTGACCTTTACGTTTGCGCCGCCGTGCTTGGGTCCTTTGAGCGAGCAAAGTGATGCCGCCATCGCGGAATATGTATCGGTACCGGATGATGTGACGACGTGGTTCGTGAACGTGGAGTTGTTACCGCCGCCGTGCTCCGCATGGAGAACGAGAGCAAGGTCGAGTATCTTTGCCTCAAGACGCGTAAACTTCTTGTCCGGACGCAGCAGGCGCAGTACGTTCTCAGCCGTGGAAAGCTTGTGGTCCGGCAAATGCATTATAAGGCTTTTGCCGTGGTCGTAGTGCATATATGCCTGATATGCATATACCGCAAGGAGCGGGAAGTTTGATATCAGCTGTATGCATTGGCGAAGTACGTTCGGAATGGATATATCGTTGGCATTAGTATCGTAGGAATAAAGCGTAAGTATGCTCCGCGCCATAGAATTCATTATATCCTTGTTCGGCGCCTTCATTATTACATCGCGCGTAAAATTAGTAGGCAGAGTTCTGTAGGAGGCGAGCATTGCTGAAAAATCGGCAAGTTGCGCGACGTTCGGCAGATTTCCGAACAAAAGCAGATATACAGTCTCTTCAAAACCAAATCGGTCGTCCTTCTCAAATCCGCCGACTATATCATATATATTTATGCCTCTGTAATAAAGTTCTCCGTCACACGGCACGTCCTGATCGCCCTCTCGTTTAGAGGATATGACCGTCGATATCTCGGTCAGCCCCGTGACGACTCCTTTTCCATCCAGGTCGCGGAGACCGCGTTTTACATGATATACATTATAAAGCTCCGGATCTATACGGCTGTTTTCTACACATATTTCGGACAAAGCTATTATTTCGTCGGTCACATGAGAATAATTTTTTTTAGACAACATAAAAAACCTCCCTTGCTCCCGCCCGCAGCATTTCAATAGAACCTCAAATCGGCAGCTTTAACACAGGACCGGACAGCCCGGACCATTACTGACATCACATCGGCGGGTATTTTCTTAGCGTACATATATATAAATATTATACCACATGCCGGCGTTATATGTCAACACGGCTTTCCGGAGGCACATCCGTGGCCTTCATCAGCATCATGCCATAGCGCGCAATCATAAAAATGCCCGGGATCTTACCCGGGCATCATCCGCAATACAGAATATATTCAGCGGAGCTCCTTATAAATATATTTGCGGAACAGAGCAAGCGCGATAACGAAAGTTATAACGTCCGACACCGCCTGCGACACAACTATCCCCATATATCCGACGGAATAATATGCGGCCGTCAGAACTATCAGAAACACGACTCCCTGCCGGCTTACCGACAGTCCGACAATTGCGGGACATAAACTTCGGTATCGATTATGATACCGGCAACCCCCTTAGTACAAAAATAACAGAGCCGCGGGTTCAAACGCGACTCTGTCTGGCGGAGCATTAGTAACGTAAATCGAATTTTATTTAATATTTTTAATTTTAGTTATATCGCCATCACACAATAATTCAATATTTGCGAATATTTTTTCGTCAGACCAATTCCAC
>CALWTR010000046.1 GCA_944384525.1 uncultured Clostridia bacterium | reverse complement strand
CTGACAATTGATATTTTATTGTAATCGTGGTATTTTCTGTAACTTCAAAATCATTCGCACTAAAAGTAAATATGCTCTCATATCCAGTTTTTAAGTTGAATTTTAAATTTTTGCCATATTCAACTTCCGGATTTGCGACAAACTCGTCAAAAGTCATCGCTACTTCACCAACCATAACATTTTCAAAAATGTCGTGATTTACAGTTATTGTTTTTGTGTAGAAAACTTCCGCATTTTGAGTGATTTTGATTACATAAGTAAGGTGTGATGGATTGATTGTTAGATTGCCGTTAAGTCCTTTATCAGTTCCTTTTGACCATACTTTATTGCCACTTTCGTTTAAATACTCATAGTCTAAACTATAATTATAACCTTCACTGACAGAAACTTGCCATTTATCACCAATATTTACTTGTGTAAGAGCTTCAAATTCGCTTGCAGAAAGAGCTTTATCATTTAATGTCATAGTTAAAGGACTGTCAATAATGTTCCAATTTAATGTAATATCATCAGTTTCTTGTGCAGTTGCACTTTGCCAGCCATAATTTGTTTTATCTTTTAAAGTAAATGTAATTGTATATTTTCCAATTTCAGTTCCTGACAAATCACCTTTCATTTCAACTATGCTTTCATCAATTTCTTCAACTAATTCTGGTGTAAAAGCAGTCCCTGTATAAATAAAACTATTTCTAACTAATTCTGGGTCATCAATATATTTCCTTGAAATAGAGAATTGTTTAAAATCAGTTTCTTGTGCTATCCAGTTGTTATCGCCAACAGAGAAACCTTTTACATAGTAAGTTCCAACATTTGTAGGTTTAGAAATTTCCTCTTTCTCACTATTATAATATTTATAAGTCATTTCCCCATATAGTGCTGACACTCCGCTAGGTTCGCCAAGTGTTTCGCCATAAGTTATACCTTCAAAAGCCAACTCGCCACTTATGGTGTTTTGTGCTTTTTCGATTTTCCATTGTAGTTCTTGTGGTTCACCAGAAAGATAATAATTTACATCATCATATTCAAATACAACACCTGCTGTATAAGTTCCAGCATCCGTTGCAGATATTGTTCCTGTATAATTTTTAACAGTTACCCCTTTAGGAAGATTTATAATAGAAACTGTTTTTTCTTGTCCGTCATAAGTAAATGGATAAGAACCATCATAACTCCAACCAACATTTGTAAAATTAATATTAGCTTTATGAATAACAAGGATTAAGTCTTTATTAAAATTCTTATAAGTTAAAGTAAGATTATAACCCTGCTCATTTGCATTTAAATTCTGTGGTAACCCAGAAATAATAAATCCATCATTACCATAAACCAAACTTTTGCTAGTTTCATTATTATAATTAACCTCTACACTTATCTTATTATTAATTAGATCTACAATATTTGCATAGTCTCCATAGCAAACTTCAATAGTATTGAATTGTTCGTTTACTTCAGTTCTATCGATATACACAGATATACCTGTTTCTGTAACTTCTGGCGGATTATTTTTACCACCGCACGCGCTTAAAAGAAATGCCGCTGGCAAAATAATAGCAAAAGCCATTACTAGCATTAATATTTTTTTCTTCATAACTCCCTCCCTGTGTTATATGCAAGTTGTTTAATGATTAATATAAGAATGTATAACTATTTATAGTATATATATAAAATATAAAAAAGTCAAGCAATTCAAAACACATTATTTTCAAATCAATAAAGCAAAGAACTCCCGCCGCGCGAAGACGCGCGGCGGGAGCTTTTATCATTCGGATCTTATTTCGGTATTTTTGAATATGGCAGTATTCGGAGATACTGTATACGATATTCCGCTCATATTCTTCAGTATTATCTCCTCGGTTATAACATACGGATTGACAGGATCGGTAGCTATATCAGTCCTGCTTGATATCTGAGAGAATATCTGTATCGACGTCGCCTTGTTGGCAAGTTTAAGGTTATCGATCGTTACCGATTTCGGCAGATAACATGTATATCCGAAATTGTGCGATATCCAGGATGCGCTTATTATCGTAGGCTTTGCGGTGGAGGCGGAAATGGTGCAGTCCTTTATTATCATATCCCCGTCCCAGGTGCTTCCGTAATCGCTGCGCAGTCCTATGAAGGTATTTCCGTACTTCAAAGTGTTCTCGACACGAAGAGTTCCGGCACCTATCGCGTTTATCGCCTGGCCTATCGTAGAGTCAACGATAGTTGCGTTATACATACCCATATGAGCGTCAAACCTTGACAGATGACAGTCATTATAGGTCAGGTTCTTACAGAAATTCGACGCCATTATGCCCCAATATTTACTGTCGGTTATACCGTTTGTCTGAGTACAGCCCTGCCATGTAACGTTATTGGAACGAGTAGCCTGGGTATCATATGTACCCATGCTGACATTTGAGGAATTCTTGTAGGTCTTGTGACCGGTCAGCAGGCAATCCTTGATAAGAACATTATTAGCGGTGTTAACGCCGAGGAAGTAGCTGTACGGAGCTCCGGTCGACCCCTCGTCGGTTATATAGTGTTTCAGACCGACGACCGTTGTATTGGAGCGCGCAATATTTATCCCTCGGTTATAATAGTTATACTCGGACGCCGCCTGGTTCGCCCTGGTCGTAAATATTCCGCCGGATATCGTTATCGGCTTATCGTCGATACGGTATGCGGTCACCTTGGTGACCTCGGTGTAGTCCCAGAGGATAGGCGTATCGGGATCTACGTTTCCGTCCTTATCAACGATTATGATCTCCTGCTGTGAGGTGCCGGAGTTAGCGTTGGCGCCGTAACGTATATAATTTTTATAATTGTCGTTTACTATAAGGAGCATGCAGTCATATCCGGGGCTTATACCTATATTCGCCTGCCCCTTTACAAGAGAATCTATGCCCGTCAGAGTTGTGGATGCGTAATCAGACGCCACGACAAAGACATTGTATCCCTTATCGCTGACAGATACCGATCTGTCATCTATTATAAAGCGAGACGTGCCCCAATATGTATCTGTTTTTATTGTTATCGTGCTCCTGTGGACCCCGATATAATAGGATTTATTTTCATCAGCATATACAGACTGTCCGCCGGCGTTTGCGAAAGCATGTGCCGCCGCTATCGCGTCAAAGTCGTCGGTAACTCCGTCTCCCACGGCACCGAATTCGCTGTATTTGACATAGTTGACCGCTTTGCTGAACGAGAAATCCGGGCTGAAGTTAACGTCTCCGCTCTTGTCTGCGATATTTTCTTCCATAAATGCAGTCATCCCCTTTTCAAAGGCATTGTTATAAGAGCATTCTATCAAGAGATCGTCTCCGCTGACGCTGACGCGGAATCCGTCCGTACCTGCATCATCGACCTCCCGTATCACTATCGCCTTATCATACTCGGACGTTATAGTGACCAGATCAAGCCAGTATCCGGCGCGATTGTACAGTTCCGCCTGCAGCTTTTGTGCTCCGCTGTATGCGTTTCTGTCAGACCAGTTGACCGCTATCTTATATTCCGAGATATCATTACCGGAGACAGAGATCGATGATATCTGATAGTTGTCCGTCAACTTCTCGATATAAAGGTCCTTCGCTATCGTGACTGTCCCGAGAGAGTCTGTCGCGTCATTGATCTTTAAATAATTGTCGAGGAAAAAGTCTATCGCCGTTATCAACGCGGAATCAGACCCGCCGGCTATGACTATTCGTTCGCCGACCGCCTTGATCAAATATCCGTTCGGGCCGAGCGGATGAACATCCACCTCGCAGCCGTCGCGGTAATCTACCTCTCCTATAAGGATCTCGCAGTCCTGGATATCGCGTATGTAATAATCCTCCTTGAGCGAGGTACCTGCACCGAGCGCGTTCAGCTCCTCGAGCATCTGATCCAGCTTGTCGGTGACCTCAGATGAGTTGCCTTTTCCGTACACTATATTAAAATTCGCGACTCCGTCAGTAACAAGCTCAAAGGTCTCAGGTTCTGTCTGCCCTCCGTCACCTGTATCGTTTCCGTTTCCGTTTCCGTCGCCGTCTCCGTTGCCGCCGACGGGACCCTCGGTCCCGCCACCTGTATTGTCGTTACCGTCTGAGCAGGATACTGTAAAAGCAATGATACCAAGCAGCATTACAAATGAAAGTATAAGTGATATGATCCTTTCCTTCTTCATGCTTTATATAACCTCCGTGAAAACCAAAAGCATCTATTTGTACATATATAATTATAGCATGAATAAAAAATCCCGGCAACAGCCGGGATAAAATTTCGTTGGTTTGGACAAAAATTCAATACGATTTATGTATACATTTCACATCTGCTTAGGTGCATCCTCTGCGTCTTCACCGCTGTTGATACCCGCCGCTATTCCAAGCACATTATCAACAGGGAGAGAGAAACATATTCCCGCCCCGAGGGTATTGAGTCCCGCCTTTGCGATCACCGCCCTCATTATTTCGTCGCAGGAAGAGGATGGGGAAAGTATCATTATGACCTCCTTCTCCGGCTGTACTGCAACTCCAAAAAGCTTTTCCGCCATATGTGATCCGGTTCCGCGCGCATGTATCATAGTACCGCCTGTTGCGCTCGCTCCGCGCGCCGCATCCATGACCGAAGTGGAGTAACCTTTATTGACTATAACTATTATAAGCTTATATTCCATACTTTTTCTCCTTTGTCTCGCCGGAGCCTCCCGACAGTATCATAAGAGTTGCCGGACCGCCTACGCTGGATATCGGTATAGTGAAGGCGATCCCTGTCCCCCTCTGCTCGAATCCGTATTCTATTCTGAGACATTCCCAGATCATATCCAGCCTGTCTTCCGTTACGGTGCCCATTATGACCGCTTTCTCCGTCTCTCCGACGCCGAGCAGCTCGGACAGCGTGGAGGGGGCGGTCCCGACTCCGAGCATAGCGTCCGAATAGCTGACCCCCAAAGCCCCGAGCGAGGTGATGACCTTTTCCGCCCTGTTCCTGTCAACGATGACAAAAAGCAATTTCAGTTTCATATCTCTCGCTCCTCCAGAGAGATGATCTCTCCCTCTCGCCTAAGCAGTTCTGCATACTTCTCAGACGCATCCCTGCGGGCAATGTTGTTCCTGATCTTATATATTATACCCATTATCTGTATGGAGATAAGCGGTGTCATCGCAACAAAAGCGACTATTCCGAACGCGTCTGTCATTATATTCCCCCCGAAAGCGGCAGACGCCCCCATTGCAAAGGGGAGCAAAAATGTCGACGTCATCGGACCGGATGCCACTCCACCCGAGTCAAAGGCTATCGCGGTAAAGAGCTTCGGTACAAAAAACGATATTCCGAGCGCCAGAACATATACCGGCAAAATTATATACCAGATCGATATCCCGGTCACAACTCTGACCATGCTGAGCCCGACCGCTATCGACATTGATATCGCAAGAAACAACAGCATGGTACGCCGCTTTATCGCTCCTCCGGTTATCTCCTCGACCTGTTTGTTAAGAGTGTGCACCGCAGGCTCGGCAAGAACCAGAAATGCACCTACAACTATGCCTATAAGCACCGGGAGCCACCTTGAAGAGCGGGCGGTAGCGTCCCCTATAAACGACCCCGCCTGCATAAAACCTACGTTTGCGCCGGTAAGAAAAAGAGTCAGTCCTATATAGGTGTATATGATGCCCACTATGATTTTTGTAAGGCTTTTTGCGGGGAGCTTGAGTGAGGCAAACTGAAAGATCAAAAAGAAGACAACTATCGGAGAGATCGCTATACCGACCTCCTTAAAATACTCCGGCAGCGCATGAAAATAAGCATTCAGTACGTCCGCAAAGTTGCGGAAATCCGTCATTGCAACAGCTTCGGCACTCGCCTCCGAGCGATAAAGCAGACCGAGTATCAGTACCGCAAGCACCGGACCGACAGAGCATATGCCTACCATGCCGAAACTGTCCTCCTGCGATCTTGCGCCTCCAAGCGCACCCGAGATGCCTACTCCGAACGTCAACACGAACGGTACTGTTATCGGCCCAGTCGTCACCCCTCCCGAATCAAAAGCGAGCGGCACATATGCGTCAGAGACAAAGTAGGCAAGCAAAAATACGACTGAATAAAGGATTATGAAGAGATAGTTTATCCTTAACCTGAACATAAGCCTCAAAACAGCCACCAGCATAAATACTCCGACGCCTATCCCCACGCTGGTTATCAGGACCATGTTGGGTATCGAGCTTATCTGAGTTGCCAGCACGGTGAGATCCGGCTCCGCCATCGTCACCATAAGTCCGACCGTAAAACTTGTCAGCAATATGAACCATATCTTATTGGACGCGGCGGCACGATCTCCTATATGCTCACCTATCGGTTCCATTGAAGATGCGCTGCCTATGGAATAGAGCGCCATTCCGATAAGCAGGAGCAGTACTCCTATAAGAAACGACACGAAGTTGAGCGCCGGCATCCCTCCGAGAGAAAAGTTGAGCACCGAGATTATAACAGCTATCGGAGCCACCGATATAAGTGACTCATACATTTTAGATGCAAAATTCTTCATTTTCAGCGGCTACCTCCGTGCTGTTGATCACCGCCGGGATGCGCATCTTTTGCTCCTGACGGTCTTTATTTGTTTATATCCGCAGAAGCGGTTATTTTATCGAAGAGTTCGTATATATAGTCGAATTCGTGGATACCGAGCTTTTTATGTACCATCTCTCTGTTCCACTGCTTGTAGTTATATATGCGGAAAAAAAGCGGATAGAACTTTATCCCCTTGCAGAAATGCTTGATCACGGTATCCGGGCGGAGTCCCCGCTGTTCGTTGAATCGGCGCGGCAGATATTTCTTTGCATGCGCAAGCTTATTCAGTGCGGTTTGATCCGGCATTATCATCTTCTTCCTTACGACCATCTCCCTCGCCCTTTCAAACAGGCGGGTACGGCGTATTTCCTCCATGTTAAGAAGCAGTACTCCTGCGTTGCAGTAATTGGGGCCTATAAACACCCTTCCCATATGATCGCGCACTGCCCCGAATTCATACCCGCTGATATCTACATCGTAAAGTTCCTTTATATCGCCGCTGAACATCGTATCTATATCCGTATATATGACCTTGTCTCCCGCCTCGGGGATCATATCCAGCAAAAGCCTGAGTAGCGTATATGGAGTATATCCGCTGTTGGCATTCTTACTGTGCGCGAGATGAATGCGATAAAGCTCGGTCACGTCTATCAGCGTCGCTCTGCTCTCTGGATTTTTTTCTTTCACGACTTTGTCGAGCAAAGCTATCTGCTCGTTTGAAAATTTTCTGAACCGCGGATCAACGTCCGGTATATCCATACTCATTACAAGTATATTAAGACTGTCGGTCGCCTTGTCGGCAAGCGACAGAACAGACAGGAGCAAGCCTTCAAAAATTTTTTTGTTCCCGCTGTAACAGACAGTTATCATTTCAAAACTCCTCTACGATTTTTTACGGCGGCTCATTCATCGGAGCTCTTTCCCGCCCCTCCGTTGATATCAGATCCGCCATCCGTATCGTCAGACTGAGCCTCCCTCCTCCTGCTTTCACGCGAAAACGCCGCCTCGAGCCGGATGTAAAATGCCAGACTTACCGCCATGAGCAGATAATAGCTCATAAGCCGCCACATGAGCATCCCCCCGTATGACAACGCGCCGGACGCGCCGGAGGACATTGAGGAAAATATTTTTTCAAAAGCAAATTCTATGCCGCCGGAGGAACCCGGAGTCGGAACGAACACTACCATGGTTATCGCAAACGATGTTCCGCATATAACGAAGAACAGCTGCTCGGGACCGACATCGACATGCAGCGCGCGCAGTATGAAGAAAGTGAGAGAATAATACACTGCCATCGTGAGTGCCCGTATCGCAAAGCAGGAAAAAAACGCGCGCTTTTTCCCAAGGAGAGTTTTAAAAGCGTTCTGGACCTGGTCAAAATATGCGTCAAGCGCCGGAAGACGCGGGGACAACAGCTTGCCTATCAGCTTTATCCGGCAAAGAGCTCGCGCCGAAGCGGACAGCAGATCCCTCATCCTGCGGCTCAGCGCAAGCGAGATCATAAGCGCAAGCACAAGAAAATTTATCGAAAATCCGGTTATCGCGATGATATGCATTGCAGAGGTCGTTGCGAAGCGGCCGTAATAAAAAAGCGAACAGGCGGCAAACAGATTTGTGACCACCATATGGATTATAAAATTCATCAGGAGTACGCCGGTTGAATCCGCGGGACGGACCCCCGCCTTGCTGAACGCATATACCTGGAATGGCTGCCCCCCGGTCGCAAAAGGAGTTATACCGTTGAAAAAGTGTTCGGTCATCCCTATAGCATAAGATCTGCCGAACGAAGTGTTATAACCGTTCGCCCTTACAAGTATACAAACGGTCAAAGGATACAGCGCCGCATACAGGAACAGCACCGCGAAAGCGCAGAGCACATATACAGGATCAGCCTCGGACAGTACGCCGAAGATCTCGCCTATATCCTGAAAAGACAGTATCAGCGAGGTGAGAAAAACGGTCAGCGTGCCGTAAAAAATATAAAGACCTGCCTTCTTTCTTCTTTTTTCCATAAAACTAACGCTCTTTCATCCCGTCCGATCGATCAGGCGCGGTGCCGCGGCGGGATCAATGTAAATATTTGTTGTCTTTATTGGCTTCTTCAGAGCTGTCGGTGATACATTTGCGGCTCTCATCTTTAGTATGATCGGCCACTTTGTCGGCTTTACGTGACATCCCCGTCATTATCTTGAACTCCTCCGGAGCTATCCCGTTCTCGGCCAGATAATCCACACTGTTCGGCCCCTCAGACAGACTGAAGATCCGTTCCATCTCAAGTTCTGTCCTTATACGCAGATCCTCCTCCTGTTCATGAGAAAGCAATATCCTGTTAGGGAAAACAGGCGCCCCGATATACAGAGTTGCGCACGGCTTTGATCTGATGAACAGTTTATACAGCCCGCGCCGGCGCCGCCAAGCGATCACGATGGGAATTATCGGGACCTGAGAATCACATGCAAGGCTGAACGCTCCGTTTCCGAACGGTCTTATGCCCGAATAATAATTTATGAGATGGCCTTCCGGATAAATATGGACTATATGCTTTCTTTTCAGTATCCTTTTCAGTTCGTTGCGGAAAACAACAGCCTCATTTATGCTGCCGGCCACCGGGATAACTCCGGCAACACCGAGTATTTTCCCTGCCACAGGAATATGAAAGTTGCTTTTCACAGAGGTAAATATCATTTTCCTCGGCCAGAGTGCCAGCGCATTCATTACAGAATCCAGGACATGGACATGATTAGACACCGATATCGCCCCGGTTTTTTTCGCTTTTTTCAGATTTTTCCTGCCCTTGACCCTGAGCCCGTATACCGGATAAATATAAAAATACAGCAGCGGTGTAGCTATAAAATAATAGAATATCCAGGAGAGCGCTTTGTGAAACCAGGATCGGTTGAAGAACTGTTTTCTCGTCTTTCGGCATTTCGCCGTGTTGAGCAATTTTCTGTTCTTTTGAGTGCGTATCGCCTCCCGGAACATTTCCTCAGTCTTATCGACCGAGTACTCTATCGAGTACCTCTCCCCCTCCTCGATGTACTTCTTCGACAGATCTTTGAGCTCATCACGATGCTCTATAAAATAATCTATCTTTTCTGTCAGGCTCTTTACAGATCCTGCGCGAAAGAGAGATCTATCGTCTATTGCGAACTGCGGTGTAGCGGATTTCGGCGAATCCGCGATCAGAGGGACAAGTCCGGCGCTGAACGCCTCTATGCAGGATATCCCCTCTATCTCGACATCCGCCGCATGAACGTACAGATCGCTCGCACGTATGACCTCTATAAGTTCATCTTTGCCGTAAAAAGCGAATCTGACCGGATTTTTCAAAAGCTTTTTCGCCATACGCTCAAGCTTTTCGCGGCGCGGTCCGCGCCCGGCAAGCGTGAGGCGGATCCTGTCGCTGTACTTTGAGGCGGCTATCGCCTTGATTATAAGATCCTGACGTTTCTCCGCTGCGTATCTTCCGACCGAAAGTATCTCGAAATACTCTCCCGCATCTCCGTACGTCTTTTTGACTGACGAAAAATCTTTTTCCACACCGTTTGATATAACGTGCAGTTTCTGCTTATATCCGTGCTTTTTCAGCTCATCGGCAATAAACGCCGACGGACAATGTATATGCTCGAAATGTCTGTAAAATTTCTTTCTGAAAAGGAAGTATATAAACGAAGAAAGCAGTCCTCCGTGCCTTATCCCTATATTATATGTGATGTTCTGCGGATGAAGATGAAACGCAGAAGTACATGGGATACCCATACTTTCCGCTATCTTTCTGCCCTTGCGCTCCAGTTTGAAAGGCAGGTAAAAGTGTATGATATCCGCGCCCTCAAACGCCGCTCTCAATATCTTTTCATCCGGCTTTCCGAAGCGTATCTGCTGTTTTGCGGACACCTCGGTGACAATCGGGATGTACCGCTCCGGCACCTCGAAGCACCCCTCGCCCTTTGCTCCCGTAGCAACTATCCTGACATTGTGTCCGCGCCGCCGGAATTCCCTGGCGAAGCGGTATGCCGTCATAACAGTACCGTTCGTGAGCATGTCGTATATATCGATTACAATAACTATATTCATTATAAAGTCTCTCTCGTGATTTTTATATGCAAAGAGATCCGAAAAAATTTTCGGTGCCTACTATAACTAATAGTAAACCATCCTTATTGATTGTACACTATAACGCGAATTTTGTCAACCTTATTCGGGTCCCGCTCACATGTAAAACCAAACAAGCAGTTCTCACACAGATTGGGTTTTGTGGATCTGACATAAAAAGTCCGCCATCGCTGATACGGTGGCGGACTTACTTTGATCAATCGTCTATTTCAATTTCCGTATCGGTCAAATAATATTTGCAGATCCGTTCTCCTGCGCTGTTTTTGAGAATCTCAACATCGAACTCGCGTTCGATATTTCCCTCTCTGAATTCGACACGTATCCGGTTTTTGTTTTTGTACTGCTTTTTACTGAGCTCATAACTCATTACATTTCCCATAGAATCCTTAGTCTGTATCTCAACGGAGACCTCCTTACGCCCGGTCTCAACCTCAAGTGAGAAGGAGTCGATGAGTTTTCCGCCGGAATATATCGAATATTCATACTCGCTCTCTCCCGTCTCCGTTTCCTGCTCGAATACGACCCGGTCGTTTTCATCAAGGAATGCGATGAACTCAAGCTCCATCTCGTTGCCCTCGACCTCACGCTTGCCCTCTATACGATACTCATGTTCTCCGATAACAAGGATCCCGGAAAGCGTCGTCTCCACCTCGTCATCCTCAAACCAATCATCGCGGTCGCCGTATCTGTCGCGATCCTGTTCCCTGAGCAGTGATTCATTATAATACATTATATATGTCTGCGTTCCGGAGAACGATGTGACCGTTACAGTATTCTTATGTTCGTATCCGTCGCGGTCACTGACGGAAACCTCATTTTTTACCGGAGTATCGGAGCCGAGTATCTTTTCAGCGAAAGCCATATAGCCGTCAAGCTTTTCCGTCATTTCCGGATCAGAAAAGGAACTGTCTCTGCCCGCCGATACAAAATTAGCCGTCGCGCCTACTGACGACTGATCCATTCCGGATATTATCTCTCCTGCCGAAACTGCGGCAAAAGCATAAGAGCCCTGCTTGGTGCCGAGGCCGTCGGCTAGAGTCTTGTTCTTATCCCCGCCGCATGAAGTCAAAAGTAACACAGCAAAAAACATCGCTGAAGCAACCGTAACGGAAAGGAGTCTCTTAAATAAATTTTTATTCACCATACAAAAATTCCTTTCATTTAGCCGTAATTATTAAAATTTCACCGTCAGTCTCTTAACTGATAAATCCCTCCTTTCATTTGAATTTACAGCGTCTAAATCATTCCCCGTGATCAGGGTTTCTGTCTACTGACGCTATATATCCGTATGTGCGCTTTATATGTATCAGTTCCTTGGAGGAAAACGACCTGTCAGTCCTAAGCGATATATCGCACCTATCCTCGACTGCTCTCAGAGTTATAAAACTCTTACAGCCGAATATATTTTTTATCTCGTCTATTTTATCTTCATCTATATTTATTATCCTGAGACTTATTATATAATACTTTTTCTCCTTAAATATATTCATATCGCTGTGCAGAAGGAACTGAATGGCAACAAGCAGAAAAGTGCACGCAATACCTGTAAAATACATTCCCGCTCCTATCGCCATGCCGATACCGGCTGTCGCCCAAATGCCCGCAGCAGATGTGAGCCCGCGTATCATATCCCTTCTGTACATTATCATCCCGGCACCGAGGAATCCTATACCGGAAACGATCTGTGCGGCGATACGCCCCGCGTCCCCCGCCTCGGTATCTCCGAATCCGTATTTGCTCACAGTCATTATGAGAGCTGATCCGAGCGCAACTATCGTATGTGTTCTTATTCCCGCGTCCTTTTGCCGTATCTTCCGCTCAAACCCAATGATCAAGCCGCATATGGACGCAATTATTATCCTGAGCATGCAGATAAGCTCTTGAGTATTGAAAATTTCCTTCCAAAACATCGCGATCCAGCCCCCTTTCCCCGTTTTACCACGCAATGCCCTCTCCTGGAGATCTATGCTCCGGCATTTCCGCTCACTACTATATCCGCGCCCGTTCCCAGGATATTCCGAACGACCGTATCCCCTATCATCGCTCCGGCCGCCGCAGTAACGGACCTGAGCTCTTCCATACAATCGAACAGCCTCTCCTTTGGTATCCCGCAGGAAGACCGTACCGGCAGCAGGCGTCCGTCCTCACAGCGGACAGTAGTTGTCAGTATCCTGACCGGATGAGTACATTCAGCACGAGCATAAGTCTCGCCTCTTTTGCAAGAATTTCCCTCAATGCCTGTGATCTCACCGTGATCGGACATCGTGACATCTATCTCACAGCCTCTCGGACACACTATACATATAAGTTTTCTCTTTTTCATAATGCTCACCTCGCCTAAACTCCGCTCGGTATCACACTGACGGTTATGTCTCCCGTATTTTCGGCCAGCATCCTTTCCGTTATATGCACGGTCTCCATTTCGCCCGGTGCGAGTCTTATTTTTTTCTGCTCAGACACCACCCTCCCGCCGACATTTACGCAAACGGTCGCTCCGCGGTGCACGTCTTTTACGCGGAAATATATATCCGTATCCTTGAGAGACGTTATTTTTTGCGGTACGCAATATCTGATATTTTTGTCAAAATGAACACTTATATTTACATCTCCGCGCTTGTCCCCTCTTGCAAATGCCGCAGCTGCGCGTCCCGCGATCGCCGCCTCCTCGGAAACATAATCGACAAGATCGTGAACATGGAGGACATTGCCGCAGAAAAATATTCCCTCAGCACTGCTCTCCCTGTCCTGATCTACTATGCAGCCTCCGGTCGTTACGTCGCACATCGCAAGGCCTCCGGATGCCAGTTCGTTTTCCGGGATGAGCCCGCAGGACAGAAGCAGAGTGTCGCACGGAATGTACATCTCCCCGCCCGGAACAGGGCGGCGGTTCTCATCAACTCTGACCACAGATACGCCCTCTATCCGCTCTTTGCCGTGTATTTCAGATACGGTATGAGAAAGGTAGAGCGGTATCCCGTAATCGTTAAGGCACTGCTCTATATTTCTTGCAAGACCGCTGCTGTACGGCATTATTTCGAGCACAGCGCGTACAGTTGCGCCTTCCAGAGTCATTCTTCTAGCCATAATGAGACCGATATCCCCGCTGCCGAGTATGACTATCTCCTTGCCGGGCATATAACCTTTTATATTAACGAATTTCTGCGCTGTCCCGGCTGTATAAACACCGGAAGGACGCGTTCCCGGGATATTAAGCGCACCACGCGGTCTCTCGCGGCAGCCCGTAGCCACTATGACCGCTCCCGCCTGTATCTTGAACATTCCCTCTTCCGCGCTGACTGCCGAGACCGTCCGATCACTGCTTATACCGGTCACGGTACAGTCGGTATAATACTTTATTCCCAGCTCCTTGACCGACTTTTCATATCTGTATGCGTATTCCGGTCCCGTGAGCTCCTCGCCGAATCTATGGAGGCCGAACCCGTTGTGTATGCACTGGGTAAGTATCCCGCCGAGCGTATGTTCTCTCTCAAGTATGAGTATATCCCTCTCTCCAGCCTCATATGCGGCGACAGCGGCGCTCATACCGGCGGGTCCGCCGCCGACTATAACAAGCCTGCACTCGAATCTCCTCATATCAGTCACCCTTTGTTCTGCTCTTGTTTATATATGAGCCGCCGGATGCTTTGGTTATCTCGAGAAAAGGTATCCCCGTCTCTTCAGATAGTATCTCAGCGACACGCGGAAGGCAAAATCCGCCCTGACAGCGTCCCATTCCGCTCCTCGTTCTCCGCTTTATCCCATCCGTGTCATGAGGTCGCGGATCTCTTCGTATCGCGTCCCGTATCTCTCCCTCACTTATCTTTTCACAGCGGCAGACTATGTGCCCATACTCCGGCCTCTCTCTTATGACCTCGGATTTTTCCTCATCACTCAGTCTTGAAAACCAGTCCAGCGGTTTCCTGAACGGGTCAAAGTTTCTCTTCCTGTCAAGACGGAATCCGCTGTTTCCTATCATATCCACGACCGTCTCCGCTATTGCAGGCGCAGATGAAAGCCCCGGAGAGTCTATCCCGGCTACATTCAGGAATCCCCGTTCCGACCACTCTATTATGAAATCTCCTCCGTCCGCCTTTGCGCGCAAGCCGGCAAAAGATGTTATGACCTTCCCTCTCGGCAGGCGCGGGAGCTGACGAAGCGCACTTCTTTCCACATAAGACAGCCCGTCTGCGCACGTTGCGACATCGTCCCTGTCCTGTACATCCTCTGCTGTAGGGCCGAGGAGCAGATTGCCGTCAACGGTAGGTGTGACGAGCACACCTTTTCCCTTTTCCGTAGGACAGCCGAAAACAGTGCACCCGACCATTCCGCCCAGCTCCTTGTCGCACAACAGATACTCTCCCTTTCTTGGTAAGATCCGGAATCTTGCGGGTGACGCCATAGACGCCACTATATCCGAATTTATCCCTGCCGCATTTATGACGGCACGGCATCTGATCGCCTCTCCGGTGGATGACGTCACTGTGAACCATTCACCGCTTCGCTCCACCGCTGTAACCTCAAAACCGCGCATCAGATCACAACCGTTGTCCATCGCATTTCCTACCGCGGCTATACAGAGACCATACGGAGAAATTATTGCTCCTGTCGGAGCATACAGCGCATACTTTATCTCAGGAGAAAGGTTGGGTTCAAACTCTCTGAGCCTGTCGCCGTCTATCACCGATATATCCTTTACTCCGTTGCGCGCTCCTCTTTCCGCCAGACGCAGAAGATGTTCCCTTTCCTTGTCGCTGAATGCGGTCACGACCGACCCGTTCCGCCTGTATCCGACGCCAAGCTCGGAGGCCACCGTCTCCATAAGTTCTGAACCGCGGACGTTCATGCGCGCCTTCAACGTACCGCGTTCCGCATCGAATCCGGCGTGAACTATCCCGCTGTTGGCCTTGGATGCACCCATAGATACATCCATACTGCGCTCAAGTATCACCGTTGTGACCTCAAATCGGGAAAGCTCCCGGGCTATGAGTCCTCCTATCACTCCGCCGCCTATAACGGCGAAGTCATATTCCCGTGTCATCATAAAAGCACCTCAGTCATCGCCGATCCTTGTCTTTTTTATCCATTTTACCTCTGCTCCGGCATCTGCGGCAGCTGTCGCAGGAATTGCAGCCGCAGCAACCGCAGGCGCGTCTCCTGACGATGAACGCAATGCTCACCGCCGCCCAGACAGCGAGCACCGCTATCAAAATATAATCGTACAATCCCATTTTTGTACCGGCCCTCTGCCGCTCTTAAGCGCAGCTAAGTTTTGCTCTTTAAAAAATTTCATACGAAACCATTATTCACTCCGTTGCAATAACCGAAGATCGAATCATGAATATTGAAATTGATTTATGTAAATTATAGTAGTCAGATCATGCTCCAAACAGCCTTGCTATATTGTAAACGACAAACGCCGCGACCCATGCTACCGCGCATTGCAGCAGGACAACACAGGCTCCGCGCCGCTTTGAACCGAGCTCACGCGTTATCGTAGCGGTAGCGGCTACACACGGAGTATAAAGCAGTGTAAAAGTCAGGAACGAAACCACGGACGCAAGCCCGGTAAATATTTCATGAGGGTCGGATGTAAGGAGATTCAATGTACTGACCACAGCCTCCTTCGCGGTGAATCCGGAGATCAGCGCGGTCGCCGACTGCCAATTTCCAAAGCCGAGAGGAAGAAATATCGGCGCAATCAGGCCGCCCAGCTTTGCCATAAGGCTCTCAGAACTATCCGTTATGAACATCAGTCTTGTGTCAAAGGACTGCAAGAACCATATTATCACGGTGGCGAGAAAGATCACCGTAAATGCTCTCTGCAAAAAGTCCTTTGCCTTATCCCACATGAGCATGAAAACGCTTTTTCCGAACGGCAGACGGTAATTCGGCAGCTCCATAACAAACGGTACGGGATTCCCGCGGAACGCCGTTGCCTTGAGTAGCAGAGCTATAAGAACTCCGACGAACATACCTCCGAAATAAAGAAGAGTTACCGAGAGTATTTTTCCCCATACGTTCTCGAAAAATGCGTCGCTGAAAAACAGATATATCGGTATCTTTGCGGAACAGCTCATATACGGGGTGAGCATTATGGTCATCCTTCTGTCCCTTTCCGACGACAAAGTCCTTGTGCTCATGACCGCCGGAACGGTACAGCCGAATCCGATCAGCATCGGGACAAAAGAGCGGCCGCTCAACCCTATTTTTCTGAGCAGCTTATCCATAACGAATGCGACCCTCGCCATATATCCGGTGTCCTCAAGTATAGACAGGAAGAAAAACAGAACTACGATTATCGGGACAAAGGATACAACGCTCCCAATGCCCTCGAAAACACCGTCTATTATCAGGCTGTGGACGACCGGATTGATGCCGTAATTTGTCAGAGCTGAATCCACCGCTCCTCCAAGTGCGTCTATCCCCAATTCCAGCAGATCCTGAAAAAATTTGCCTATTACCGCAAATGTCAGTGTGAATATCGTAACCATCGCAAGCAAGAACATCGGTATGGCAAGGTATTTATTAGTCAGCACCTCGTCTATCTTTACGCTCCTTATGTGTTCGCGGCTTTCATGGCATTTCACAACGTTCTTTGCAGCCACACCTTCGATAAAGGCATATCTCATATCCGCCATGGCGGCGTTTCTGTCCATCCCGCACTCGCGCTCCATTTCTATGACCGTGTGCTCCACGGTCTCGAGCTCGTTTTCGCTCAGAAGCAGCCGACTCACTATATCCGAATCCCCCTCTATCAGCTTTGTAGCCGCAAATCTCGGGGATACGCCTATATTTCGAGCATGATCCTCTATAAGGTGAGATACCGCATGTATACAGCGGTGAACGGCGCCTGAACAAAAGTCCGTACGGCGCGGTTGGATCTTGTTTGAGGCGACCGAAACGGCCGCATCTATCAACTCATCGACTCCTTCGTTCTTAGCCGCACTTATCGGCACTACAGGGATCCCGAGGCTCTCGGACATCCCGGATACATCTATAGTGCCGCCGTTTCCGCGGACCTCGTCCATCATATTCAGCGCGAGGACCATAGGTATATCCATTTCCAGCAGCTGCAGAGTCAGATACAGGTTCCTCTCTATATTTGTCGCGTCCGCGATGTTTATTATACCGTCCGGCTTTTCGTTCACAAGAAAATCCCGGGTAACTATCTCTTCATTTGTATAAGGCCGCAGAGAATATATTCCCGGCAGATCTACGACAGAGCAATTTTTCACCGACCTGACCTGCCCGACCTTCTGGTCCACAGTAACTCCCGGAAAATTTCCGACATGCTGATTAGAGCCGGTGAGCTGATTGAACAGAGTAGTTTTCCCGCAATTCTGGTTGCCTATCAAAGCAAATATCATTGTTTTTCCTTCCGTGCCGTTAAAGTTGATTATAGACCTGCAAACCTCCGCGCGATATCTCAAACGGCATCGGTATCCGGCACGACCTCTATTTTAGACGCGTCATCAAGCCTTATCGTGAGTTCATAGCCTCTTATCTGTATCTCTATCGGATCTCCGAGCGGAGCGCGTTTTATAACGCTGACTCGGGTCCTCGGTATTATCCCCATATCCAGGAGCCGGAGCCGCAGTGCGCCCTCTCCGCCGACCGCTGTTATCGTTCCGCTTTTGCCTATTGCAAGCTTATCAAGAGTCATATCCCCTCCGAGTCCAGCACAGCAACCTTGTCGTATGCCGAATAATTCCTACATTTATTTTGATAATATAAGTATAATATACAGCTCTGTTTTTGTCAATAGACCGTGTCCCCGGCCGACGGGGATTTTGGTGATTTTGACGTCCGCCGACGATCAAAGGGCAACTAAAATTTTTTCTGTTTGTACAACATAGAAAAAACCTGACGAAAAATTGTACAATATATCAAATTTCTGCCGCGTATTATTTTGAAATGATTTTTTTCAAGGTACATATTGCCCAAAAAAAGAGTTTTGTTTTGGACAAATTTCCCTCAAACAGCTGTTTTGTACATTAAGCCGAAAATGCCGAAAACAACAATATATAGTATTTGCCCCTTGACAAAAACACAATATATGGTATAATATATGCACACGAAAATTCAGGTCGCGCTCGTTCACGGCATTTCAAGGAGGAAACACAATGAAAATCATCAAGCGATCAGGTTCCGAGGTCCCATTCGATATAACAAAGATCTCCGCGGCTATCGCAAAGGCCAATGAAACGGTAGACGAAAATCTTCGCCTCTCCGACAAGCAGATAGACGAGATCTCGCGTAAGGTCGCAGATAAATGCGCCTCTGTTAACAGGGCTCTCGGGGTCGAGGAGATACAGGACCTCGTAGAGCGCGGGATAATGGAGCAGGATGCGTACGAAGTTGCAAAAAATTATATAACCTACCGCTACAAAAGAGCTCTCGTAAGAAAATCTAACACGACAGACGAACAGATAATCAATCTTATAGAGTGCAACAACGAAGAGATAAAACAGGAAAACTCTAATAAGAACCCGACTGTAAACAGCGTTCAGAGAGATTATATGGCCGGTGAGGTCTCAAAAGACATCACAAAGCGTCTCCTGCTCCCTCAGGATATCGTTGAGGCTCACGAACAGGGTATAATCCACTTCCACGACGCGGACTATTTCGCACAGCATATGCACAACTGCGACCTCGTCAATCTTGAGGACATGCTCCAGAACGGAACGGTCATAAGCGGAACCATGATCGAAAAGCCGCACAGCTTTTCGACCGCCTGCAACATTGCAACGCAAATAATCGCGCAGGTCGCTTCCAATCAGTACGGCGGACAGTCGATAAGTTTGACTCACCTTGCACCTTTCGTTGAAGTCAGCAGGAAAAAGATACGCGCCTCGGTCCGTGAAGAACTCATAGACGCCTGCGGCACTGCGGAAGAAAGCGCCGTAGAGAGAATAACCGAGAAGCGGCTCCGCGAAGAAATACGCAAGGGCGTGCAGATGATACAGTACCAGGTCGTAACTCTTCTGACAACAAACGGTCAGGCTCCCTTCGTCACCGTGTTCATGTATCTCAACGAGGCGAGGAGCCAGCAGGAGAAAAACGATCTTGCGATCATCATAGAGGAAACCTTGCTCCAAAGATATCAGGGAGTAAAAAATGAGGCCGGTGTTTGGATCACTCCCGCTTTCCCGAAGCTCATATATGTGCTCGAAGAAGACAATATCCACGAGGATTCCAAATATTACTACCTTACGAAGCTTGCCGCGAAGTGCACCGCAAAGCGCATGGTCCCTGACTACATCAGCGAAAAGATCATGCTCCAGAACAAGATCGACAAAAACGGCAACGGACAGTGCTACACCTGCATGGGATGCCGCTCATTCCTGACTCCGTATGTAGATGAAAACGGCAAGCCGAAGTATTATGGCAGATTCAATCAGGGCGTCGTTACGATCAATCTCGTGGATGTAGCCTGCACCGCCGGCCGCGGCAATATCGACACGTTCTGGTCAGTACTTGACGAGCGGCTTGAGCTCTGCCACCGCGCGCTCCAGGCAAGGCACAAACGTCTCGAGGGAACGCTTTCGGATGCTGCGCCGATACTTTGGCAGTACGGTGCGCTCGCCAGACTGAAAAAAGGCGAAAAAATAGATAAACTTCTCCACGGCGGATATTCCACCATCTCTCTCGGATACGCGGGGCTATGGGAGTGTGTCTATGAGCTGAACGGAAAGAAGCTCACCGAGCCGGAGGGAGAAAAGCTCGGGCTTGAGATCATGAAGAAACTCAACGAGGCATGTGCAAAATGGAAGGCGGAGGAAAATATCGATTACTCAATATACGGCACCCCGCTTGAATCAACCACCTATAAATTTGCAAAGAGCCTGCAGAAACGCTTCGGTATCATACCCGGAGTTACCGACAAGAACTATATCACCAACAGCTATCATATACATGTGACCGAACCGATAGACGCCTTCAAGAAGCTTGAAGTGGAGAGCAAATTCCAGGCGCTCTCGCCAGGAGGAGCGATATCCTATGTCGAAGTCCCCAATATGCAGGGCAACATCGAGGCGGTAATGAACGTGATGAAATTCATTTACGATCATATCATGTACGCGGAGCTCAATACAAAATCGGATTTCTGCCAGGTGTGCGGCTATGACGGAGAGATCCAGATCGAGGCGGACGAGGACGGAAAACTGATTTGGGTATGCCCCAACTGCGGCAACCACGACCAGAACAAGATGAACGTCGCAAGACGCACCTGCGGATATATCGGTACGCAGTTCTGGAACCAAGGACGCACACAGGAGATCAGAGACCGTGTCCTGCATCTCTGAGCATATCTTATCGTCGCAGTCCTAAAATAAAACAACAGAGTCCGGCGAGGCGAGATGCGTCGCCGGACTTTTTACGGAGGATTATGATAAAGATAGGATCCCACACACTGAGTCACGGCCTGATGCTGGGTCCGATGGCCGGGTACAGCGATAAGGCAATGAGGCAAATATGCCGGGAATGGGGAGCAGAATACACGGTCACGGAAATGGTATCCGCCAAGGCGGTCTGCTTCATGGACAAAAAGACTTTCCCCCTCGCGGAGCTGGGCGCAGAAGAGACTCCGGCCGCAATACAGCTGTTCGGAAGAGAACCGGATATAATTGCCCGCGCCGCACAAATCCTCCTCGAGCGTGCAGCTTCGGGCCGCGGCGCGATGCCTGTTGCCGTCGATATCAATATGGGCTGTCCGGTCCCGAAAATAGTTAACAACGGCGAGGGATCCGCCCTTATGAAAGATCCGCCCCTGATAGAAAAGATAGTGCGCGCGGTCACCGAAGCGATACCTCTGCCGGTCACCGTCAAATTGCGGATCGGATTTGACAGCGGACATCTGAACGCCCCCGAGGCGGCGATGGCGGCGGAGGCCGGAGGAGCCTCCCTCATATGTGTACACGGAAGGACCCGAGCTCAAATGTATTCAGGTGAAGTCGACGCCACGCAGATAAAGCGGGTTTGTGACTCAGTGAAGATCCCGGTGATCGCAAACGGGGATATAAATTCTCCCTCAGATGCGCTCTCGCTTTTATCAAGGACGGGAGCCGACGGCGTAATGATAGCAAGAGGCGCGGTCGGAAATCCGTTTATTTTCCGGGAAATCGCCGCCTTTCTCGACGGCGTTGCCTTCATCCCTCCTACGGTAGAGGAGCGGATATCCGTCGCACTGCTCCAGCTCTCCGCCGCAATAGAGGAAAAAGGGGAACGCATCGCGGTCTCCGAATCGCGGAAGCAGCTAGCGCTCTATGTAAAAGGGATCCGCGGTTCAGGCGCACTTCGCGCAAAAATAAATACCGCATCAACTCAGGCGGATGTACAAAACGCCTTTTATGAATTTCTTGATCACTATAATGCAAATAATAGTTGACAAATCCTGCTTGTATACCTTTCCCGCTCCGACAAAAAGCGCAGACCTATAAAAGGCCTGCGCTTTTATTTTATGATCGCATATGATCATTTCTCAAATTTCATCCCAAACAGAGCATTATAAATCTAAGCAGACTTATTTGAATATTTTTTTGAAAAAGCTCTGGCGCTTTTTATTATTCATCTCGCCCAATGAATGTGCAAAATCCTGAAGGAGCTTTTTCTGCTGTGCGTTCAAACTCTGAGGTGTCTCCACCGTTACGGTGAATATCAGATCGCCCCGGCGTTTTGTACTGGGATCTGCAACGCCCTTATTTCTCATTGTGAACCGAGTTCCGGTCTGCGTTCCCTCCGGGATAGTATATTTCTCAGTGCTGCCGTCAAGCATCGGAACATCGATCTCAGCTCCGAGCGCAGCCTCCGAAAATGATACCGGGATCTCACAGTACACATTCCTGCCCTCACGGACAAACAGGCTGTGCGGCTTTACAGTGATCTCTATTATAAGGTCGCCGGAAACTCCGCCGCGCATTCCTACTGAACCTTGAGAACGGAGCACTATGCGCTGCCCATTGTCGATACCGGCAGGTATGGTCACATCAAGCTTTTTAGTTATCTTGACATATCCTTTACCCTTACAGTTGCTGCATGGATTTTTTATTATCTTTCCGGTACCGCGGCAAGCTGAGCACGCCTTCTGAGTCTGCATGAACCCGAGCATGGTCTGTTGTTTTACAGTGACGCGCCCGGTACCGCGGCAGACGGAACAAGTTTCCGGGCTGCTGCCCTTAGCCGCACCGCTTCCTCCGCAATCATGGCACGCTTCTATCCTGTTGAAAGATATTTCCTTTTTACAGCCGAACACCGCCTCCTCAAAAGAAAGGGTAACTCTGACAAGTATGTCGTCACCGTCGACTGCGCCGCTGCGGGCCGACGAACTGCCGCCGCCGAAAAAGGAAGAGAATATATCTCCGAAATCGAAATTGGCACCGCCGAACCCTTCAAATCCGCTAAATCCAGAACCGGCGCCGAATCCGGAGCCGCCGCTGAATCCTCCGCTACCAAATCCGGGATCGAATGCCGCGTGCCCGTAACTGTCGTATTTAGCACGCTTATCGGCGTCCGATAGGACCTCGTAAGCCTCGTTGACTTCCTTGAACTTCTGCTCTGCCGTTTTGTCGCCCGGATTCATGTCGGGATGATATTTCTTTGCAAGTGTACGGTATGCCTTTTTTATTTCCGCCTCACTGGCGTTTTTAGCTACACCGAGCACCTCATAATAATCTCTTTTTTCTTCTGCCATACATATACCTCGATCCGAATTTGGACTGACACGCTACGGCGGGTCACAGCGCTTTTATGGCAATGTCGCCAAACGATCGTTTGGCGACATTGTTATTTGACGTATCAGCCGTTAGTCTTATCCTCAAAATCAGCGTTATAATAAGTCCCGTCCGAGCCCTGAGTGCCCGCAGAACCGTCATTGCCGCCCTGCGCGCCCTGCTGAGTCTCAGCCTGCGCCTTGTATACCTTTTCAGCTACAGGATAAAAGGCCTTTTGGAGCGCCTCGGTGTCCGCCTTGATGGCGTCTGTATTGCCGCTGTTTATAGTCTCCTTGAGCTTGGATATCGCCGCGTTCACAGAGGATTTTTCATCCTCAGTAACCTTATCGCCGAGCTCATTCATGCTCTTCTCTATCTGGAATATAGCGCTTTCAGCCTGGTTCTTCGCCTCAACAGCCTCTTTCTGCTTTTTGTCCTCAGCGGCAAACTTCTCGGCCTCTTTAACGGCGCGGTCTATATCCTCCTTGGACATGTTGGTGGAAGAGGTTATCGTTATATGCTGTTCCTTACCGGTTCCCTTATCGCGCGCGCTGACATTTACTATGCCGTTGGCATCGATATCAAAGGTGACCTCTATCTGCGGTACTCCGCGGGGAGCCGCCGGTATACCGTCAAGTACAAAGCGTCCGAGCGTAGTGTTTCCTGCCGCCATCTCACGCTCTCCCTGGAGAACGTGTATTTCGACGGAGGTCTGGCCGTCCGCCGCGGTAGAGTAGATCTGGCTCTTCTTTACAGGTATCGTAGTATTTCTGTCTATTATCTTGTTGAATACTCCGCCGAGGGTCTCTATTCCGAGAGACAGCGGCGTTACGTCGAGCAGGAGCAGATCCTTGACGTCTCCGCCCAGGACACCGCCCTGTATAGCCGCTCCGATAGCGACGCACTCATCCGGGTTGATGCCCTTGAACGGCTCCTTGCCCATAAACTTCTTGACCGCCTCCTGAACCGCGGGGATCCTTGTGGAACCACCGACCAGGAGAACTTTGGAGATATCGGCCGGAGTGAGTCCTGCATCCTTGAGCACCTGTCTTGTGGGGATCATTGTAGCCTCTACAAGATCGGCGGTCAGTTCATCGAATTTAGCTCTGGTAAGCGTTGCCTCAAAGTGCTTCGGTCCGGTAGAATCCGCTGTAATGAAAGGCAGGCTTATATTGCTTGACATAACTCCGGAGAGCTCTATCTTTGCTTTTTCAGCCGCTTCCTTCAGTCTCTGCAGCGCCATTTTATCCTTCCTGAGATCTATGCCGCCGTTCTCCTTGGCAAAGGTATCCGCCATCCAGTCTATGATCCTCTGGTCGAAGTCATCTCCTCCGAGACGGTTGTTGCCTGCGGTCGCAAGGACCTCAAAGACGCCGTCGGATATCTCGAGCAGTGATACATCGAAAGTACCGCCTCCGAGGTCGAAGATCATTATCTTCTGCTCCTCTTCCTTATCCATACCGTACGCGAGTGCGGCCGCGGTCGGCTCGTTTATTATACGAAGGACCTCAAGCCCGGCTATCTTGCCCGCGTCCTTTGTTGCCTGACGCTGTGCATCAGAGAAATATGCCGGAACGGTTATGACCGCCTGAGTGACCTTCGTTCCGAGATAAGCCTCCGCGTCTGATTTCAGCTTCTGAAGTATCATTGCGGATATCTCCTGAGGTGAGTAGCTCTTACCGTCTATGGTCACCTTGGCGTCCGTTCCCATTTTACGCTTAATTGAAATAACCGTATTTTCAGGATTGGTTACCGCCTGCCTTTTTGCGACCTGACCTACAAGACGCTCTCCGTTCTTTGCAAATGCAACGACGGACGGCGTGGTTCTCGATCCCTCCGGATTAGTTATAACGACCGGCTCTCCGCCTTCAAATACTGCCACACATGAGTTAGTGGTACCAAGATCAATTCCTATTATTTTTCCCATAATCAATTATCCTCCGAATCTATATGTGTTGAATTTTATAACAATATCAAGCAGCTCCGCCTCAGTTTGCGACTTTGACCATTGCGAAGCGTATTATTTTGTCGCCCTTGCGGTATCCTTTCATGAACACCTCGGCGACTGTACTCTCACCGAGAGAGTCATCTTCTATATGCATTACTGCGTTATGAATGTTCGGGTCGAACTTCTCGCCTACCTTTCCTATCCTGTCGATGCCGAGCTCTGCCAGCATCGTGTCTACGCTCTTTGCCGTGATCGCTATTCCCTCGGCAAGTTTATCGGACTCCTTGTAAAGAGCCGCTCTCTCCAGATTGTCGATTATCGGGAGCAGCGGCTTTACCGCATCCGCTACCGCGTCCAGATATACGCTCTCGCGCTCCTCGCGTGAACGGCGTCTGAAGTTATCGTACTCTGCCGCCATTCTCAGATATTTGTCCTCGCAATCCTTTATCTTTGCCTCTAGTTCGGCGATCCTTATTTCCGCCTCCTTCAAAGCGCGATCCGGGTCCGGGGTCTCCGGTTCTGCCTCCGGCATCTGCTCCGGCTCCTCTACAGGGCACGCATTAGCCTCTGCAGTGTTCCCTTCATCTATATTCTTTTCTTCTTTTTCTTCTGTGTTATTCAAGTCGTGTCCCTCCGTTATTTAGTGTCGTTCTTTCCGGGAGGAAGAGAGTCACCCTCGCTGACAACATCTCCGATCCCACTAGCAAGACGGTCTATCATACTGATGACCTTTTTGTAGTCCATTCTCTTCGGTCCTATAACTCCGACCGCTCCGACGATCCGATTCCCTTTCCTTATCTTTTTGAAAACAAGTGTGGAATTACTCATGACGTCGACCGCATTTTCACTACCTATATAGACATTTATCTCATCATCCGAATTATCGTGCGCCTCTATCGCGTCAAGCAACTTATCTTTCTGCTCAAACATACCGATCAGGTCTCTCAGACGACCTATATCGGAATACTCCGGATACTGGAGCAGTTTATTTACACCGTCCACCTTAAGATCCGAGTTGTCGAACTCCTTCATGGTCTCGTAGAGTATTTTGGATATCGGGTGCACTATTGCGGATTCGGTCTCCATGTATTCCTCCGCCTTAACTATCAGCGGCATTGTTATCATGTTTTCTGTGACACCGGTGAAATAGATATTCATCGCGTCCGTAAGACGGCGCACCGTTTCGGGAGTGACGCGGAAGCCGAGATGTATATTCTTCGTCTTGACGGTTCCGCCAGGGAAAAGCATTATCATAAGAAAATCCCGCTCCCCGAGATATACGAACTCAAACTTCATGACCGAGACGCTCGGCATCTTCGGCTTGAATGCTATGCCCGTATAATTCGTGAAACTTGCTGCCAGACGTGATGCCTCATCAAGTATATGATCCATCTCCGTGAGTTTGAACTTGATGTTAAGATTAAGGTCGTCGATCTCATGCTTTGTAGCACTGTATCTCTCGATCAGGGAATCGACGTAAAATCGATAACCGAGTTCCGATGGAACACGCCCTGCTGAAGTGTGAGGCTGTTCAAGATATCCCATCTCCTCGAGCTCTGCCATTTCATTCCTTATAGTGGCGGGAGAGCAGGTTATCTGCGGGTCCTCGGAAAGATACTTTGACCCGACCGGCTCTCCGTAAGTTATGTGCGCATCAACTATCGCACGGAGTATTTTTTTCTTTCGCTCGCTCAGTCTGTCATCATCCATACCGTTTCCCCTTTCCGCGGTGCCGGCCATTACTTCTGCGACCGATCCCGCAATGCAGGATCCAGAGCTCAGACCAAAGCGCCTGCTTTTCATCTCTTAACTCCGATTTTTACGGATCATATTTTAGCACTCAAACACTTAGACTGCTAAAATACGATAATAATATAACCCTTTTCCTTCTAAATGTCAATAGTTTTTAAAAAAATTTTCAAATTTTATTGTGAACTTATTGTTAACTGCTATTTTTCCGCGACACTATTATGTGTTTTTATACAGATACAGACAAAATATCTCCCGTACCGGGGTAAAAATCCCTTGACACAGTGCAGTATATACTATATAATATATTATGTATGATTTTTTCTATTTCGGGGACGGATTATACCCGGGATGGAAAAAGTCGTTCAGCATTTTATTTTAAATTGATACAAACATATAGCGTATGCGCAAAAGTATACGAAAAGGAGGTGTTGAAAACAAGTGGATATTTTAAGTCTTATCATCGGACTTATCGTAGGTATCGCCGCTGGCGTAGCGGCCGGATTCATAATACGAAAAAAGGTCGCCGAGGGCAAGCTCGGCTCAGCAGAACAGCAGGCAAGACAAATGCTTGAAGACGCGATAAAGAGCGCGGAAAGCGCCAAGAAAGAAGCGATAATCTCCGCCAAGGAGGAGATATTTCAGCTGAAAAAAGATACTGACAACGATTTAAAAGAGCGGCGCAAGGAAGTCTCAAGGCTCGAGAGGCGCGTCGCCCAGAAGGAGGAGACGCTCGACGCAAAGCTCGAAGGAGTGGAGAAAAAGGAAGCATCTCTCCAGGAAAAGCACCGTGCCGCGGACGAGCTCAAAGAACAGATCGAACAAAAGCTCGCCGAGCAGGTCGAGGTTCTCGAGAAAATAGCCGGAATAACCACCGAGGAGGCAAAAGCAGAGCTCGTACACAAGCTCGACTCGGAAATGGCACACGAGACGGCGCTCAAAATATCCGAATATGAAGAAAGATTCCGCGACGAAGCTGAAGCAAAGGCCAAGGATATTCTGTCTATGGCCATCCAGAGATGCGCCGCAGATCACGTTAGCGAGGTGGCTATCTCGGTCGTCAGCCTTCCCAATGAGGAAATGAAGGGGCGAATAATCGGAAGAGAGGGACGCAACGTCCGCTCTATCGAAAGCCTCACCGGAGTTGAGCTTATAATAGATGACACCCCGGAGGTCATAACTATCTCCGGCTTTGACCCGGTAAGGCGCGAGGTCGCCAGACTGGCGCTCGAAAAGCTCATATCCGACGGGCGCATCCATCCCGCAAGAATAGAGGAAATGGTCGAAAAGGCAAAGCGCGATGTCGAAATAACCATAAAGCAGGCGGGAGAAAAGGCGGTATTCGAAACCGGAGTTCACGGACTCAATCCGGAGCTCATAAAGATACTTGGACGTCTCAAATTCCGTACAAGCTACGGTCAGAACGCACTGCGTCATTCGGTAGAGGTATCGCTCCTCGCCGGATGCTTGGCAGATGAGATCGGCATAGATGCTACGGCCGCAAGACGCGCAGGTCTGCTCCACGATATAGGAAAAGCTCTCACCGCAGAAGCTGAGGGATCACATGTTCAGCTCGGAGTCGAGCTCGCAAAGAAATATCATGAGCATAAGGATATAATCCATGCGATAGAGGCGCATCACAACGACATTGAACCCCAGAGCGCGCTTGATCTCATAATCCAGGCAGCGGACGCAATAAGCGCGGCAAGGCCCGGAGCGAGACGCGAGGATGTCGAAAATTACATCAAGAGACTGCAAAAGCTCGAGGAGGTCGCCGGCAGTTTTGACGGAGTGGACAAGACTTTTGCTATACAGGCAGGACGGGAAGTCAGGATAATGGTCAAGCCGGAGAGCGTGTCCGACGATCAGATGAAACTGCTTGCCCGCGACATAGCCAAAAAGATCGAGAACGAGCTCGATTATCCCGGTCAGATAAAGGTCAATATCATACGCGAGAGCAGACATACCGAATATGCAAAATGATCCGGGTCAGCCTCTCGGAATGGTCCGTAAAGCTTGCTTTATAATCCGAAGCAACTTTACGGATTATTTGATTATGACCGAACAATTGAAAAACGCAAACGAGAAAGGACATATTGAGCAGTGAAGATCCTTGCACTCGGAGACGTCACAAGTCCGTCTGCCGCAGAGTATCTCTCAAATACGCTCTGGGACTTCAGACGTAAAAATAAAATAGATTTTGTTGTTGTAAATGGGGAAAACGCCTCTTTTATCACAGGCGCCTCTCCCGACATATTAAAAAAGCTGATCTCCGCCGGAGCTGACGCCGTGACCGGAGGAAACCACACGCTTGCCAATCAGGCGTCATATAAATTTCTCGAAGAAAGCGCCTGCTGCCTGCGCCCGGTAAATTACCCCGCAGACGTTCCCGGAAAAGGCTATACGATACTTGACGCTGCCGGATATCGCCTCATGGTAATAAATGCCCTGGGCTGTGTAAACATGCCGGTATATCCGGATAATCCTTTTTATTCCATAGAGAGGGTACTGAAGCGCGAAGAGGGAAAATATGACTTTTCCATTCTCGATTTTCATGCGGAGGCCACCGGCGAAAAGCTCGCTATGGGCTACGCTTTTGACGGACGTATAAATATCATATACGGAACTCATACGCATATACCGACCGCCGATGAACAGGTACTTCCGAAGGGCAGCGGATATATAACCGATATCGGCATGTGCGGTGAAAGCGGCGGTGTTCTCGGCATGGACAGTTCGATCGTGGTAGAACGTATGCGTCTCGGGATACCGAAGCGTTTTTCCGCCGCGAGCGGAGCTGTCCGCGCGCAGGGGGCTGTATTTACGCTGGATGCCGGGACCGGTCGTGTTACAGAGGTTCACAGAGTCGTTTTTTGACCGTCGCAAATATTATAATGTAAATTTTCATTTACATCTGCCGCTTTATCCACGGCAGTAGACTGGATTGGTGATCTTATGGAATATAAAACTACTGTTGCAGTTATAGGGGCCGGACACGCCGGCATAGAAGCGGCGCTCGCATCAGCACGGCTCGGCCTTGACACAGTTCTGTTCACTATAAATCTGGACGCTGTCGCAAATATGCCCTGCAACCCTTCCATAGGCGGCAGTGGCAAAGGTCATCTCGTTTATGAGCTCGACGCACTGGGCGGCGAAATGGGACGAGCGGCGGATCTGGTGACCCTGCAGTCGAGGACGCTCAATCTGGGCAAAGGCGCCGCGGTGCACTCAAAGCGGATACAAGCCGACAGAGCTCTGTACAAAATCATAATGAAAAAGACGCTTGAAATGCAAAATAATCTGCGCCTTGTTCAGTCCGAGATAACCGCGATAACAACGGAGATGCATGACGGAAAGCGCCGCGTGACCGGAGTAGTCACGCATCTCGGGGAAACATGGGAGGCGGAAAAAGTTATAATTGCGACCGGGACCTACCTTGAGTCCGAGATTTTCGTCGGATACCGGTCGTATCCGTCTGGCCCTGACGGCATGATGCCGTCGCGAGGTCTGAGCGCGTCACTCGCTGAGGCCGGAATAAAGCTCATGCGCTTCAAGACCGGGACTCCGGCCAGAGTCAATAAACGATCGATAGATTTTTCACAGCTAGAGGAACAGAACGGCGAAGAGCACATCACTCCGTTTTCCGCGCTCTCAGATGAAGAACGCTTGAATTCAATGGAACAGATACCCTGTCACATTGTCTATACCAACGCGGAAACACACGGCATAATACGCGACAACATTAAAAAAAGCGCCCTGTTTTCCGGCAAGATAACCGGGACAGGACCTCGCTACTGCCCGTCTATCGAGGACAAGATCGTGCGCTTTGCCGACAGAGAACGGCACCAGCTTTTTATAGAGCCGTGCGGAAAAGACACAGAAGAAATGTATATACAGGGTTTTTCCACGTCCCTCCCGACCGATATTCAATACCGCATGCTCCGAAGCCTGCGCGGCTTTGAGCACGCCGAAATAATGAGATACGCCTATGCGATAGAATACGACTGTGCGGACCCGACACAGCTTTTCCCGACGCTCGAATTCAAAGATATATCCGGACTGTACGGTGCGGGGCAGTTCAACGGCACCTCAGGATACGAAGAAGCGGCAGTACAGGGACTTGTCGCGGGAATAAACGCGGCGCTGTCAGCCAAAGAAGAGCCTCCCATGATATTGTCGCGCTCCTCGTCTTATATAGGAACGCTTATAGACGATCTGGTTACCAAGGGAACGAAAGAGCCATACCGCATAATGACCTCACGCAGTGAATATCGACTGCTGCTGAGGCAAGATAACGCCGACCTCCGCCTCACGGAAGAGGGGCACCGCGTCGGACTGATAGGTGAGGAAAGATATGCGGCATTCCTGAAAAAGAAAGCGATGACCGAATCCGAGATAAAGCGTCTGGAGCAGACCGTTATATCCCCGTCGGAAGAAAACAATGCTTTGCTGGTATCTCTCGGCTCCTCACCCATTTCTACGGGGATCCGGCTGTCAGAACTGATAAAAAGGCCCGAACTGAATTATGACAGCATAGCTCCTCTGGATACCGGCCGTCCCCGTCTTCCCGCAGGCGTGGTCACTACGGCACAGATCAATATAAAATACGAAGGTTATATAAAGAGAGAAAGAGAGGAAGCAGAGCGGCAGAAACGCCTCGAGGGCAAACGGTTACCGCCTGACCTGCACTATGAAGACATAAAGGGCCTGCGGACGGAGGCAGCGCAAAAACTCTCAGCGATACGGCCTATAAGTATCGGCCAAGCAGCAACTATAAGCGGGGTCAATCCAGCCGATATAAGCGTTCTCCTGATCTATCTTTCCGCCGGAGAAAAAGACCGGAGCGAAAATAAGAGCGGAAACGCATAAAAAAACGCGTATATGCTTAGTGCATATACGCGTTTTTTTGATATATCGTCCGGGATATCAGAGCATTCCGATAAGTGTCGCCTTATCTCTGAGTCCGACGACCCTCGAAGAAACCTTTCCCTCTTTCATGACGACGAGCGTGGGGATGCTCATCACGCCGAACGCCTGAGCGAGCTCCGGCTGTTCATCCACATTGACTTTTCCGACGCGAACATCTTCCCTCTCCTCAGCAATGCTGTCAACGATAGGAGACATCATCTTGCAAGGTCCGCACCAGTCGGCATAGAAATCTATGAGGACCGGCATAGGCGAACGCAATACCTCGGCTTCGAAATTTTCCTTTGTTATCTTGAGTACTTCCATGATACTTTCTCCCTTCTTTCTGCTTATGTCCGGTATAGGCGGCCGGATCAATCCTTGCTCTTATAATAGAGCATACAGTGACAGTAACCCTCGAAATTCGGATCTGCTATCTGCTCCCTGAATTCCCGGCACATACACTTGTTATCCTCGGACTTCTCAAGCCTGCATGGGCAATATCCGCCCTTGAGCCGAAGTCCCTCCTTGATCCTTTCGACGACCTCGCGGTCTTCGTTTAACCTTATTGACATAATATCACCGTCCTTTGTCATTATTATACCGAACGGCGGCGAAAGTTTCCGTGACCGCGTCACATTCGGAAAATTTTGAGACCCGGAGGAACATATATATGCGCATCTTGCTCACGCAAATAACGTGCAGCCCGCCTTTTTATATTCCTCTATCATTTTATACAGTGTCTCAACGGGGATCCGGAATTCCTCGGAGAGGCAGTTTATGCACAGGCAGTCGGTCGCGCCCCTGTTCACGAGCTTTTTATAAAGCCCTGCCTCATTGAACGTGACCTCTGTCCCGCACTTGCGGCAAATCATTTCATGGGCACCAGCTTTGCTATATAAACATGAACGTCGCGCGGCTCTACCGTCTCGATCGCATACTCATTGTAAACTCCGGTCACCTCGCCGGTAAATACGTCGCGGAACTCAAATCCGAGCCCGTCCGTTGCCTCAAGCCCGAGCTGAGACATGAAAGCGAAGATCTTGCGCTTCTTGTCGGAAAGATTCCAGAAGCAGAACGCATATTCGCCGTCAGAGAGCTGTCTGAAGTATACGCGCTCGAACTCTCCGTGTCTTGACGCATTCATGGTAGCGCTTATGTCGATGGGAGGTCTTGCTTCCTCGTCCTGATTTATTCTTATAAGATACTTGTTCTTTACCAACTCGAGAGTCTTTTCATCTATATTGGTTATATCGCACCCGAGCATAAGAGAGGACGCGAACATACACCAAAGGGAGAACTGAGCGCGGTAATCGGTGAAATCGCAGCCGGTACTTCCGACAAGTCCCTTTCCGTACATTCCTACGGTGAGCATATCCATGTCGTTGAAGCACTGAGGTGCAGACGCGTAGTGCAGATCCTCCTGCGAAATGACTATATTTTTATACGATACAAAGCTGTCGATGATATCTCCGGTAGACCTGAAGCTGTGAGCGCCGGTCGCTCTCATCCATTTATAAGACTCTTCCGCGCCCCAGTTGCATGCGGAGAAAAGAATGTCTCTGCCGCAGGAACGAAGCGCATTGCCCATCCTCATATAGAGACGCTTGCCGTCGGCACACACAGGCTTATAGCAGTAGTCGTATTTGAGATAATCAACGCCGAAGTCGGCGAAAGTGCGGGCATCCTCGAATTCATGGCCGTAAGACGCGGGATAGTCCGCGCAAGTCCTCACGCCGGCGCAGGAATACATGCCGAACTTCAGACCCTTTGAATGTATGTAATCTCCGACCGCTTTCATGCCGTTCGGGAACTTTGCGGGATCGGCTACGATGCGCCCTGTTTTTTTGTCCCTGTCATAAAGGCTCCAGCAGTCGTCTATAACTATGTATTCATAGCCCGCATCCTTGAGCCCCAATTTTATAAACGCATCTGCGCTCCTCTTTACAAGATCCTCGCTCGGCTCCATTCCGAACGTGTTCCAGGTATTCCACCCCATAGGCGGCTTATTGACAAGCATTTTTATCTCCTCCGAAAATTTTGTTCAAACTTAAGGTCCTGTATACATTATAAACCGCCTTTTCTTATTTTACAATAGCAGTTGTATTTTTTATTCGGAAAGGATCAATCCACAGGGCTTATCCGTATTGCGGCGACCGTCATATCGTCGCTTCTTCCGCCGTTTGCCGCGGCCGCTTTCATTATCGCGGCCGCAATTTCCTTAAGAGAGCATTTCCAATCCCTGTTCAGCAATTCAAGCAGCCACGGTGCATCTTCCGGGCATTGACTGACTCCGTCAGAGAGCATGAATATTATATCGCCCGCCTTGGCTTCAAACTTTATTTTCTCCGCGTCGAGATTTTTTATCAGTCCTATCGGGACGGTCTGGGAACGTATACGGAACAAACTTCCCTTTCGTTTGACGTATGACGGCGCGGCGCCGCTCTTTACAAATACTGTCTTTCCGCTCACCAGATCGAGTTGCATCATATCGACAGTGGCGGAGCACTCCTCGTTCTTCTCTCGTATCAGGTGATTGAGCAGGTGCAGAGATGTTGTTTTAGATGCTCCCGCAACAACTGTTGTACCCAAAAATTCCGCGCAGAACTCGCTTGTGCGTGCGGCAAATTCACCGCTGCCCATACCGTCGGACAAGACAGCGTAAAACATATCGCCGTCCTCAAAGAAGCGGACGGTGTCACCGCACTCCTCACCCTCATTCCTCGGATCCGAGACAACGGCGGTTTCTACCTTATACGCCGGCCCCGTAGAACACTCAAAAAGCACCATTGAGTCCTTACGATAATATTTAGTATTTCCGATCGGGGCGCCGACAGCCTCTGCGATAGCGCTGTGAAGAACGGGCGACGTGATCTTCTGACCGTCCTTGTCCTCGCCTGCGGCTATTATTTTTTTCTTTCTGTCTCCGAATGCGCGTATCACGCCGTAAGGGAAACCGTTTTCGGAAAATATTTTACCCAACCGTTCGGTAAGGGCCGCATCCATCTCCTTTGCTCCCGTTTCTCTTATCATAGCCTCATTCAGCATCTTTGCGATCAGCTCGTAATTTTCCGCCACGAACTCCATTTTGCGTTCTTTCTGCCTGGAGGAGGTAACGGATGCTCCCGCGCGGCGCATCTGCTCCAGGATCTTGTCCGCGTTATCACATGTATAAAGGACGGAATCGTGGAAATCACTGCGCCCGGCTGACTCCCCGGAAAACATTTTACCTGAGATCCGGCTGATGCTATCCTCCATCGGTTTTTCGCCTGATGTATAGCACATAGCATAATTTCGGCAACCGGCGCAATATATATCGGCGGCTTCGCGGCAAGCGGCCTCGTATTCACCGCGATCAGGTTTTGTCTCTATTTCTCCGAATTTTTTCACCAGTCCGGCCAGCGAGGAAAAGCCGCATTCAAGATCGCGGAGCGCTCTTTCGCTTTCATTTTTATAAGTGAGGGCAACTGTCCCGACCATATCAGTAGCCAGTTTCTCCGGCGACACCGAAGAGTCGGACGTGCTCTCAGTTCCTATGCGGCTTACCACGGGCCATGCCAAAAGCGAGGATATGAGCAATTCCGGAAAAACCGCGACAAATCCCGAAACCCCCGAAGAAAACGCGCACCATGCCATTCCAGCCGCAATTGCCGCGACAGAACCGTATAAGGTCCCGAACGGAAATAGTATCCCCGCCGCCAGTCCTGACAGAGCAAATCCTGCGGAATACAGGGCAGACATCGGCAGCGCTCCCACAAAGCCTACTGCCATAGCTCGTATTGCGCCGAATCGCTTTGCGGTAAACAGAGCGATAAACGAGGAAAATATGTAAGAAAACGATACTCCGAATACGGAAAACCGAGACAGCGAAAGAGATATGAAAAATATAAAAAGAAGTGCGGAAAGCTGAAAGAAATACATTTGCGCCCGCTCCTCTTTTATTTCTCTCTTGACTCCGAACACCGCCGCATTCCCCATGACCAGATCGTGAAAGGAAACGCGGAAATCGCAGATCCCGGAAAACAATGCGCAAAGTATTGTCGGAAACAGTATCATTGAAAGCGAGAAAAGTATCGTTGCCGTGCTGACCGAACTCAAAAGCAATTCATAGACCGCAGCGACGAATCCTCCTATACATGCCGCCGCCACTCTAAGCGGCAGCTGCTCTGAAAATATCCCTCCGCCGCTGCGCCTGCGCGAATCCGAGGAGGATGAAAGCATTATCCGCATCAAAACGACGATTATGGAAATAGCGGAATATATAACTCCTATCCTGCCAAGAGTAAGCGCTCCGCATACTACACCGGCAAGCGAGAGCCAAACGCGGCCCGGAAGCGCCGCCACTATTGCTATACCGAGCGGATATGCTCCGAATATCAAATGCGTCCTCCCGAAAAGCAGGGACACAATGAACGTTATCGCGTCGATCAGCACCTCTTCACGGTTTCCCTGCCGTTTTGAGCGCACCGCGTCGAAATACCCCTTCGGGCTGAACCCCTTTTCCTTTTTTACTTTTTCTCTGTTCTTTTTTGCATCCATGATCTTAAGTGCCCGCCAGAAAGCGGCCTCCCTTATCCGTTATGGCAAAAGCGCCTCCGCGCTCTTCCTTATTGAATATTATAAATACCGCAGCATGCGAAATGTGTCGCAGACGGCTTGACGAATAAATTCGCCGCAGCGCATATGCTGTCTTATTATACAAAAATCAGCGGAACTTCCGGGATATATGGCTCTTTTTGCGATAATTTAATTGAAATATATGAGCAAGTGTGGTAAAATATGCGTATATCGTACGGAATTTTTTTGTCTGCGCTCCTCATATATTTATATTATCGCGACCGGACGATGCGTCAAAAAGGATGCGATCCCGGCGCGAATATTTTTGCAAGGAGCGCAACATCCATGAAAAAAATTCTTAAAGCCGCCCGAGCGGCCGCGTATGCCGCCATGCTTCTGACTTTCGTCATATCCGCAGCTTCCTGCACTTCAACTGCCGGCGCCGTTCCGGAATTTGACGGCGGTGTGATCAAACTTGAATACAACTGCGACGGAACGACCGAAGAAATAACCGTGGTCTTAGGCGAGGGCAGCTGGGAGGAGCGCGACGTTACTGTAAAATTTACAGACCCCTCCGAAGCCGGAGGAGTCATTATGAAAAAGACCGGAAACAAATTTGTACTTATCCTTGACAGCGGTGAGGAGCTCCCTCTACCTAACGGAGAAAATGCGCCGCCATTCCGCGCCGCGCGTTTACTGTCCACAGAAGGACTCACTCTTCAGAGTACAGAAAAAAAGGATGGAGAAAAAACTCTTATATTCTCTGATGGAACAGGGGATGTATATATGATATTCAGAGGGGACGATCGATTCCCTGACGAGATAATCCGCGATTCTTCGGACGGATATATCTCTGTCAGAATAAAAGATGTATCCATGCCCGGGAAATAGTTTTGAACGAGAAACAGACATACCGCTCTGTTTATGAAAACATTTATTTACAATATACTAAAGTGGGGTTTTAAATGAACGTAAGCGGAATAGTGATCCTTGACAAAGCGTGCGGTGTAACATCGCAGAAAGCGGTCACGGCAGTAAAACGCCTTTTCGGCGCCGAAAAAGCCGGACATACAGGCACGCTTGACCCTATGGCCACAGGGGTCTTGCCGATACTTTTGGGGCGGGCGGTAAAAGCCAGCGAATACATGCTTACATCCGAAAAGCATTACTCTGCAACGATGCGACTCGGCATAACGACGGATACGGAGGATGTAACGGGAGAGATACTGTCCCGCTCGGATATTATACCGGATGAAGCCGAGGTCATGGCGGCAGTAAACGGTTTTATCGGGAGCTATATGCAGACCCCGCCGATGTATTCCGCGATCCGTGTAGGAGGCAAGCGGCTCATGGAGCTTGCTCGCAAGGGGGTTTCGATCGAGCGTGAGGCAAGAGAAGTATCGATATACTCACTAACGGCAAAACGTTTGAGTTCATCAGATTACCGTCTTGATGTGCACTGCTCAAAGGGCACATATATCCGTACCCTTTGCGCCGATATCGGAAAAACGCTTGGCTGCGGTGCGGTAATGGCGGCGCTGAGAAGAACAGAGGCCGCAGGATTCACGCTTGATGCTGCGCACTCCGCCGAAGAGCTGGAGCGACTTTCTCCTGAAGAGCGGACAGCGCTTATTATACCGGTTGAAAGAGTGTTTGAAAAATACCGTCTTCTGAGACTTGACCCGTTCAACGCCCGACTTGCAAAATGCGGACAGGCTCTGCGTCTCTCCAGACTGGGTATTGAAGCCGACTGCGGAGAACGGCTCCGACTCAGCGATAAAAACGGTTTTTTCGCTCTCGGGGAAGTTACGCATGAAGACGGAGAGATCAAAGTGAAACCGATAAAACAATTTGATATAAAATAATCTATGGAAAGGAGGCGCGGCTATGCCGGAGAGAAAATGGACCGAACGACAGCTCGACGCTATAAATACCCGCGGAAAAACTCTGCTTATATCCGCGGCGGCGGGCGCAGGAAAAACAGCCACTCTGACCGAGAGGATAATCAGGTCCGTGACCGATCCTGAAACTCCGGCGGATATTACGCGGCTCCTTATTGTTACATTCACGAACGATGCCGCAAATGAACTGCGCGAAAGGATAGAGACAGCTCTCGAAGAGGCGGTACGTCGTTCCCCCGGCAACAAGCGTCTTGAAAGACAGCTGGCATTGCTCCCGAGTGCAAAGATCAGGACCATAGACAGTTTTCTCAATGAAATACTCAAAGCGAACGCCTCAACCGCAGGTCTGTCTCCGAATTACCGGATCGCGGATACACCAGAGATAGCCGTTCTGGAAAACAGTGTTATGGAAAGCCTTGTAAACTGTACGTTTGAAGGCCTGGAGCCCGAGATAGCATCCGGAGAGGAATTTGCCGGATTCTGTGATGAACTTGTTGGGATCAGAGATTCCGGCGATCTCGGGAAGCATCTTTTGGACATATATTATAAGACAAAAAGCCTCTCCGGATCAGTATCCGCCCTCGACGCCCTGCGAAATCAATATTCGCCCGACGGAGATATACTAAGCGGAGTCGAAAAAACCGCGGCAGGCAAATATATACTTGACAAAGCCGGATCAATGCTGTCGCACTATTCCAATGCGTATACAAAAATGATATCGCTCCTTCCGGAAGACGGAGAAGCCGGAGATACCATTGCAAAGTTTTTGAGGAAAGAGCTTGAAAAAGCCGACGAGCTCCGCGCCTCGCTGCAAAACGGTTTTTTCTGTTTTTCGGACAAGCTCAGGAATTTCTCATTTGCAACTTATCCGTCCATATCCGCGGACAAAAAAGGACGCATATGCATTTCCGCTAAGGCACTGAGGGACGATTTCAAAGCGGCAATGCTCAAATTTGAAAAGGATTATTTACAATATACCGAAACTCAGTGGAAAGATCTCTATGCCGGTCTGTATTCGAACCTCGGGACTCTCGTTCGTTTTCTGCACCGGTTTGACGAGCGGATGAAGGCGGAAAAAAAGAAAAAAAACATAATAGAATATTCCGATATAGAAAGATACTGCGCCGACCTTTTGACCGACGGAGAGGGTCCGTCAGACCTTGCCCTCAGCATAAGAGAGGATTATGATGAGATATACATCGACGAATATCAGGATATAAATGAGGTGCAAGGAAAAATATTCGACGCACTTTGCCGTCCGGACAACAGATTTGCAGTCGGAGATATAAAGCAATCTATCTACGGATTCAGAAATGCGGATCCGTCTGTCTTTTCCGGGATGAAAAAGTCATATCCCCCTCTGTCCGAGAGCCAGAGTTCGAACTGCGCGTCGGTATACATGTCGGAAAATTTCAGGTGTGATAAGGGCATAATAGACTTTACAAACGAGATATTCAACTCTTTGTTTTCCGTATGCGGAGACAGTATAGGATATACCTCGGAGGATGCTCTGATATTTGCAAAGGCTGCGGCGGCAGATATGACACGGCTGCCAGAAACAATAATGTGCCGCCGAAACCCCAAGTCCGGAGATGAAGACGAAGATGCAGACAGCGGTTCCGATGAGGAGGCGGAGGCTGAGGCTATATCCGCAGAGATAAAACGCCTGGTATCTTCCGAAGTAAAAAACGACTCTTCTCCGCTGCACTATTCTGATATAGCGGTCATAATACGCCGCGCTCACGGCAGTGCACTGAAATATGCGGAGATATTCAAAAAGCACGGGATCCCGTCGGTTACCAAGGAAAGCGAGGACTTTTTCCTCAGCCCCGAAATACTGCTGATGCTTTGCTTTCTCAATGCTGTCGATAACCCGCGGAGAGACGTATATCTGGCCGGGCTGATGCTCTCCCCGCTGTTTGATTTTACTCCGGACGAGTTGCTTGAGATCCGGAAAAGCAAAGACCGTTCCGCCACACTTTATGAAAGTCTGCGTTCATATGTAGACGCACATCCATCCTACACTAAAGGATCCGCATTTATAGCCGAACTGTCCCGTTACCGTGAATTATCGGAGGGTATCCCGGTATACAAGCTTATTTCCGGGATATACCGAAAGACCGGTATTTTATCACTTGCCGCAGAGAACGGCGGCAAGGAAAAATTACTCATGCTTTATAACTACGCGAGAAATTTCGAGGCCAGCTCACTGAGAGGTCTGTACAGCTTTATAGCATATATAAACGAGGTCATAAACAACAAAAAAACCATTGACTTTCACAGCGGAGAGAATGTCGGTGCTGATGCCGTAAGGATAACTACGGTCCACTCCTCCAAGGGTCTTGAATACCCGGTATGCTTTGTAGCCGGACTCAACAAACCGATGATCAAGAAACAGGACGCCCGCCGCCTGATAACAGACGGAAAAACCGGTATCGCCATGAGACTGTCGGACGAAAGCGGATTTGTACGAATGAACAATCCTGTATTCAATGCTATAAGAAACAAATTGCGCGACGAGGCTACTGAAGAAGAGTTCCGCGTACTCTATGTTGCACTTACCAGGGCAAGGGAGCGGCTGTATCTCGTATACTGCGCAAAAGATCCGGAAAAGCTTTCTGCGGCGGCAGAACTTAAGACTCTTTTCCCGTCAAAATATTCATATATGAATTTCTCTTCCTTTGCTGAACTCATACTTGCGCTCGCGCCTGAGCGTCGTGTCCGTGTTTTCAGCGGAGACGACGAATGCGCAGAAAATGAGGAAAGTCCCGCCGTCGTGACGGGCTTGAATACCGCAAAAAATTTGTCGCCTGAAGAGGAGCGCGAGCAGATCGAACTGATCGGCGCCAGAATAAAAAAACGGCTGGGATTCATATATCCGAAAGAATATCTCCGTCATCTGCCGGCCAAGCTCTCAGTTTCATCACTTTTCCCCGGTGTTCTTGACGGTTCCGACGATGAATCCGAGGTCCTGAAAAAGCCGGAGCGCAGAAAAGACCTCCTCCCTTCATTCCTTTCCGGAAAAGAGTCGGACGAAGGGGCGAAGCGCGGGATCGCAACTCACCTTTTCATGCAATTCTGCGACTTTGACGCGCTTGCTGAGAATGGCGTTGAAAGCGAGCTCAAAAGGCTCGTTGATAAAGGCTTTTTGTCGGAAGAAGACGCCGCAAGAGCGCGGGTGGACGAGCTGAACACATTTGCTCGGTCCGACCTTTTCAAACAGATAAGAAGTTCTTCGGAAATACACCGTGAATTCCGGTTCAACGTCAAGCTCTCTGCCGCGGACTTCACAAAAGACGAAAGCCTCAAAGAGCTTTTACATGGCAGAGAGCTCCTTGTTCAGGGAGTCATCGACTGTATTTTCCGTGACCGAAACGGCGCTCTAGTCATAATCGACTATAAGACCGACCGGCTGTCCCAGAGAGAACTTGAAGACGAAGAAGAGGCGCGCCGCGTTATCCTCGCCCGACATTCGGAGCAATTGATCTACTATCGTGCTGCTGCCGAAAAAATATTCGGAGAGAGGATCTCGGAATGCTCGATATACTCGCTGTGCTCAGGGAAAAAAATAATTCTCTGACAGCGTCTCAAACGCTGACTCCGCTTGACTTTTCCCTTTTCTGTATGATATAATTTTTGTTATGCGAAATAATTATTCAAAGCGTGTTTTTCGGAGGACGTACAAATATGGAATGGACATCTTTAAATAAGCTAAGAGAGCTTTTCCTCTCTTTCTTTGAAAGCAAGGGTCATCTGAGGCTTCCCAGCTTTCCCCTCGTGCCGAACGGGGACAAGTCCCTGCTCCTGATAAATTCCGGCATGGCGCCGATGAAAAAATTTTTCACCGGTGAGGAAGTGCCGCCGAGACGCAGAGTCTGCACATGCCAAAAATGTATACGCACGCCTGATCTTGAGCGCGTCGGACATACGGCAAGACACGGTACCTATTTTGAAATGCTCGGCAACTTTTCTTTCGGAGACTATTTCAAGGCTGAGGCTATTCCGTGGGCATGGGAATTCCTGACGGTATGGCTCAAAATACCCAAGGACCGCCTCTGGCCGTCCGTATACGAAAAGGATGACGAGGCTTTCGCAATATGGCGCGACGTCATAGGAGTGCCTGAAGAGAGAATTATCCGCCTCGGAAAAGAGGACAATTTTTGGGAGCACGGCTCCGGTCCATGCGGCCCCTGCTCCGAGATATATTTCGACCGCGGCGAAAAATACGGCTGCGGCTCTCCCGACTGCCGTCCCGGATGCGACTGCGACAGATTCATGGAGATATGGAACAATGTGTTTTCGCAGTTCAATAACGACGGAAACGGCAACTACACCGAGCTCAAACAGAAAAATATCGACACCGGCATGGGGCTCGAGCGTCTTGCCTGTGTCATGCAGGGAGTCGACAACCTCTTTGAGGTCGATACGGTAAGAAAGATACTCGATACTGTATGCGTTATTTCCGGTAAAAAATACGGTGAAAATGCGTCCGACGACGTATCTATACGAGTTATAACAGACCACATACGCTCCGCTACTTTTATGATCTGCGACGGCGTGACTCCCTCAAACGAGGGACGCGGATACGTCCTGCGCAGACTGCTCCGCCGCGCCTGCCGTCACGGAAAGTTGCTTGGGATCACGCATAATTTTCTCCCGGGTCTATGTGAGGTCGTCATAGGTGAGAACTATACCGCATACCCCGAGCTAGTTGATAAAAAAGAGTATATACTCAAGGTTATTTCGATAGAAGAAGAGCGCTTTAACACAACAATAGATGCCGGGCTCAGAATGCTCGGTGAGCTTTGCGACGCCGCGGTGAAAAACGGCGGAAAGAAAATAAGCGGTGCTGACGCGTTCCGACTTTATGATACATTCGGCTTCCCAATCGATATCACCCGTGAGATCGCGGCAGAACGCGGGCTTGCGACGGACGAGGAGGAGTTTGCCCGTCTGATGAACGAGCAGAGAGAGCGCGCAAGAGCGGCAAGAGGAAACGTATCCGGCTGGTCAGAGTCCTCGAAAAATCTTTTTGACGGACTTGACAAAACGGTTTTCCTGGGCTATGACTCTCTCATATGCAGCGCCAAGGTCAAAGCCATAATCTCAGACGGCACAAATGTGGACAGTATAAGCGAGGGCGACTGCGCGCTGATATTTGACCGGACCGTATTCTACGGCGAGGGCGGAGGACAGGTCGGAGACACCGACACTGCTGTATCCGACAATTTCTCAGCCGACATCACCGATACGAAAAAGACAAACGGCATATATATACACTATGCGACCGTCAACGGCGGCACTATCTCTGTCGGAGACTCAGTCGAGCTCAGCGTGGACGGTGAAAGGCGCGCCGCGATACAGCGCAACCACTCCGCATGTCACCTGCTCCAGGCGGCGCTCAGACAGGTGCTCGGTAAGCACGTCGAGCAGGCAGGCTCATATGTAGACGAGCACAGAGTGCGCTTTGACTTTTCGCATTACGGCGCCATGACGCCAGAGGAGATCGAAAGGACTGAGCGCATCGTCAATGAAAACATATTGTCTGCGGACGCCGCATCCACGGTCGAGACAGACATCGCCACAGCAAAGAGCATGGGAGCTATGGCTCTTTTCGGAGAAAAATACGGCGACATCGTCCGCGTTGTCAAGATCGGTTCTTCTTCGACTGAGCTTTGCGGCGGAACGCACGTCTCCAATACCGGAAACATCGGACTTTTCAAGATCATATCCGAAAGTTCTGTTGCAGCGGGAATACGCAGAGTTGAGGGTACTACCGGACTCGGAGTTCTTTCCCTGCTCGGAGAAAAGGATAAGCTGATAGAGGATACCGCAAAGGAGCTCCGCGCCCAGAATCCTAACGATATAGCTAAAAAAGCGGCAGCAGTGCAGACCGAGGTGCGTGAGATGAAGAGAGAGGTCGACTCTCTGCTCTCCAAGCTTTCAGAGGAAAAACTGTCCTCGGTCATCGCATCTGCGGAAATGCTCACGCCTTACAGATTCATATCAGCAACACTGGAAATGAAACCGGACGAAGCGCGCAACCTCTGCGACGCGATCAAAGGCCGATTCCCTGATGCGGTCGCTGTCTTTGCGGTCGTGTCTGACGACAAACTCAATTTTCTCTCAGTATGCGGCTCCGAGGCAGTCAAAAATGGCGCCCATGCCGGAGAGCTTCTCCGTGAGGTCAGCGCCGTCGCTGGCGGTAAAGGCGGCGGAAGAGCGGATTTCGCGATGAGCGGAGGCCGCGACCGGAGCAAAATAGCGGACGCTCTTGCTCTTGCAAAAAAGATCGTCTCAAAAAAAGCCTCAATATAAAAGCATAACAAAAACGCCCGGGGTAATTCCCGGGCGTTTTCTTGTTTTTGTAAACTTTTGTTTATATATAAAGCTCGTAACCGAATTTTGAGCCCTTTCCTCCAGAAAAACGATATACCCGCTCCGTCCGGCCGTGAGGGCAGAAGTATGCAGGATTGCACAACTCATCTGAGACGGACTCTTCACTGAATCCGAAAGCCTTGAGTCCGACCTTTTCCTCATGCATACAGAACATCATCTCGCAGTCCTCCGCCTCAGCTCCGAATGAGTATGAGACGGTTATTTTTCTGCCGTCGAAAACATACTTTACATCAAAAGGAACGTCGGTCCGCTCCGGATAAAACGTATCGAACGTAGCAAGTGCGCCGCGGGCATTTATCTCTACCCTGTCGTCAGACACGTCAAATTCTATATGATCATAGAACTGTTTCGGTATGAGTTTTTTCCCGCCTATAACGGCAAGCGGAGTGAGGAACGGCTCCTCACACTCAGGGGGCGCCTCCAGTGCGCGGCAGGATGCCGGGAATGGCAGGTACGGGCTGTGTTTGTTCTTTCCCTGACCGATAAGCGGGAGCATTATCATCTTGTCTTCTCTCTTGAGTACAAACGTCGACCTGCGGTCTCCCTCCTTGTCGGAGAAGCATATTTCGGAGCATACCCACTTGTCCGGTTCCGCTATTTCGTTTTTAGGAACATATCTGTCAAGCCCCGCGGCAGTCAAGTTGTCAAGCGTACCGAAAAGGTGTAGCGCAACGTCTATATTGACCTCAAGCACCCGATGAGTCTGCCGATATGAGTTGGTGCTGCGTCCGTTATACCAGATATCAAACGCTCCTATTTCACGGTTATACCAGAAATTTATTGTCTTTTTGATACCGGCGAGGATGTATTTTACAGCAAGATCTTTGTCCTTTTCTTCTATTAAGCCGAGTCGGAGCGCCGATGCAAGCACCTCGCCGCATCCCAGGTCTCCGTGTACGGAAAGGCTACGACCGTAGCAGGTCCCGTCACCGCGCCTGTTTGCCATGAAAAGCGTCGAATAAGCCGCGCTCTTCAGGTTTTCCAGCACGAAATCCGGGGGAGTCTTCCCTATCCTTGCAAGGTTGTCGCAGAGCTCGCTCGTCAGGATGAGCGAATACCTGTCAAATCTGCCATGCGGGGGATCCTCGTCCATATACCCGCTAGAGGAAAAGCCCTTTATTATACCGAAAAGACAATCCTTGATCTTTTCGCTCGCCTCGCCCTCATCCCATCCGAGTCTCTCTCGCATTCCGGCACAGGCCATAGCGACCTGAACATAATTTGACGGTTTTCCGCCTATGAGCTTCATTTCCTTGAGATCAAAGAAATCGGAATAATCGGTTTTTTCCTTCAGCACCTCTATGTACTCTCTGTCTATCTTGTCTATGAACCCCTTGTCCTTGACATAGAGCAGTCCCCTGAGTATAGCAATTTTTCCCCATGTATAGCAGGGGTTGCGCTTGATTATATCGAGCAGTTTATATATGAACGCCAAAACATGCTCGGCATCATTATTTTTCCCCTCTTGAAGGTAATGCACATACAGACGCAGGCACGCCTCGCAAAGCGCCCCGTGCGTGAACTTATCCCGGTCGTCCAGGACCCTCACACCCATGAATACGGTGTCCTCCCCGCCCTCATCGACCATATCTGCAAACTTTCTGACGTGATCATACACAAAACCGTCTATGATATCTCTTACGCTTTCCATTTTCCCTCTCCTGTAAAATAAAATACGCGCGGCAGAGCGCGTGAACGGATGTGCGTCAGACCGAATATAAGTCATCCGCAATCACTTTTCCGCAAGATCCGCCGCGCTTTATCTGACAATTGCCTTGTATCAGATCTCGTATCTGCCGGAACCGCCTATCCCGCCGTTGCCGCCGGTGCCGTTCTGTGCTTCCTCAAGCGCTCTTTCCCATTCTTCCATGAAAGAGTTTATAGCCGCCTGTCCTCCGGGAGTATTGACATATATGATTATTGCTATTCCTATCACAAAGCCCAGTATGCCGCAGATAAGACCCGCGATAGACATCCCGTCGAGCACGCCTATCTTTTTGCGCGAAATCAGCGCAAATACTACGGCAAGGGCGCCGAAAAGTATAGATATATATACACAGCAACAGGTTATGAGCGAAAGTATGCCTAAGACCATAGACGCTATCGAAAAACCTCTCGTCGGAGGCAGCGCCTTGTTTATATCTATCGGCTCGTATTTTACCCCGCCGTTGTTTCCGTTGTTATATTCTCCGTTGTTCAAAAGAACTCCCCCTTTACCGTATATATTGATCGGGACCGAAATAAATCACCATGTATCTGTAAAAATTATACCATTTAGTCCTGTAAATTGCAATAGCAGCCCGGCAAAATTATAGTCACATGTCAAAATACAGATCTTTTATTGAAATATAAACGACTTTGTGTTAAAATTATTATGTTTCCCGGAAATTCCGAAAAAAGCGATCAGGAAAGGCTGAAGGCTATGAAAAATGCGGCGACTTTAACAGGAGGATGTGTCGTGACCCCGATGCGGATATTGCAAAACGGTATGGTGGTCACGGAAAACGGCAAAATAACGTATGTCGGAGCCTATGACAAGAAAGAGGTCCGCGGAGAGACGATAGACGCCTGCGGCAGATTTATTGCCCCCGGATTCATAGATATACATACTCACGGTGGCGGCGGCCATGACTTTACCGACGGATGCGAGGATGCGTTTTTCGTGCCGGCCGAGATACATGCAAGACACGGCACGACCACACTGCTCCCTACTGCGGCAACATGCCCGGACGAGGAGCTTCTGGAAATAATCGAAATATTCAGAAAAGTATATTCAAAACCGTCTCCCGGCGCCAATATGCCGGGACTTCACCTTGAAGGACCATTTTTTTCCGAAGACTTCAAAGGCGCGCAGAGAGGCGATCTCGTCGGTCCGCCGATCCCGGAAAGATACATCAGGATCGCGGATGCAGGAAGAGGACTTATAATGCGTTGGAGCGCTGCTCCGGAACTGGACGGAGGGATGGAGTTCGGAAGATTTCTGCGGTCGCGCGGAATAGTTGCGTCCATAGCCCACAGTTCCGCTACAGACGCCTGCGTTGCTGAGGCGATAGAAAACGGATACTCGCTCATAACGCATCTCTACTGTGCAATGAGCGGTATAGTACGCAAAAATGCATTCCGATATCCGGGAGTTACTGAAAGTCCCTTTATTTTTGACTGCATCTCGGCGGAGATAATCGCGGATGGCTGTCATGTTCCCGCAAATCTGCTCCGGCTGTGCTTCCGCGAACTCGGCCCATCCAGACTTTGTCTTGTGACAGATTCTATGCGCGGTGCCGGAGAGGGTGACGGAGAAAGCGTGATCGGGAGCCGGAAAAACGGGCTCAGATGCATCATAGAGGACGGGGTGGCAAAGCTCCCCGACCGTTCCGCTTTTGCCGGCAGTGTTGCCACTGCAGACAGGCTCGTATCAAATATGATAAAGCTTGCCGGAGCACCTATTGAGGACGCTGTACGGATGATGACTATGACCCCGGCAAAAATCATGGCTCTCAAGAACAAAGGGATACTGTGTCCCGGAGCGGATGCGGATATCATTGTTTTCGACAGCGATATAAATATAAGCCGCACATATATAGGCGGAACGTGTATATACAGCGCCGACTGACAAATATAACGGGAGAAACAGAATGAAAGAATTTAAAAAAGACAGCCTTACGGTAAAAATATTTTCGACCAGAGAGGAAATGGGTCACGCGGCGGCCGAGGCTTGCATATCAAAAATAAATGAGCTTCTGGTCAATAAATCTTCTGTAAATATGATATTTGCCGCCGCGCCGTCTCAGCGTGAATTTCTCTCTGCGCTAGTATCTGCAGGCAGGGACGGAAGAGTCGACTTTACAAAAGTAAATGCCTTTCACATGGACGAATATATAGGCTTACCGGACGGCGCTCCCCAGCGCTTTTCCTCATTTCTCAAAAATGCGATATTTGACCGTCTGCCGTTCAAAAGCGTAAATCTCATCACTCCCGGCGTATGCCCGGAAGATGAGTGCCGCAGATATGCGAAACTGCTTGCGGAAAATCCGTGCGATATAGTTTGCATGGGCATAGGAGAAAACGGACATATCGCCTTCAACGATCCGCACGTCGCTGATTTTAACGATCCGAAGGCGGTAAAGATCGTAACTCTCGACGAAAGATGCCGGGAACAGCAGGTACACGACGGATGCTTCCCTTCTTTTGACGATGTGCCCTCGTCAGCTATAACTCTAACGATCCCTACCCTCATCTCAGCTTCTCATGTCTTTTGCATGGTCCCCTCTTCCTCAAAAGCGGAGGCGGTCAAAAGAACGGTTCACGGAGACATATCTGAACAGTGCCCCGCCTCCATACTCAGGAGAAAAACGGGCTCAACTCTCTGGCTCGACGCGGAAAGTGCCCAGCTTCTCTGACGACTGGATCGCGCAGAGACACAAAGTCAGAAATGAGGAATATTTTCCTTTACTGACCGCGAAACAGGAGAATAATAATGCCCCCTCTCGCAAAAAATTCAGAAATCTTTGTTTTAATGAATAACGATCCTCAGCTTTAAAAGCTGTCAGGGAGCGCAGAAATGATAAAAAGCACAAGATCTCTCTTTATGTTTTTTATACTTCTAAATTCCTTTATATTTATTTTTTCTCTGCTTTACGTCATAGCGTTCAGACTGTCATCGGAAAGCGATTTGCCTGTCTTCCGATGTGTTTTTCACGACGCATTTCACCTCTATTGCCCAGGATGTGGCGGCTCACGCTCGGTAGACGCACTTTTTCGCCTGGACCTTGTAAAGTCTTTTCTATACTACCCCGCTATATTGTATACATGCGGAGTAATAGCATTTTGCGACGCAGTGATGCTTCAAGCAATTGTAAAGAGAGACATATCTATCACCAGAAAAATAAAACCTATTATTTTTATATTGATACCTATAATAGTTATGATACACTTTTTTGTGCGCAATATCCTGCTGGTGTTTTTCGGTATAGATCCTCTTAACGATCTCATAGTATACTGGCGCTGAATTCTCCATACCGTTATTTAATTTTTTCTGTTCTGACGCTCTGAGCCAAAACTATAATTTTTTCTTTTATATCTATATTTAAAAAGACGGCTTTGATCCGTCTTTTTCTTTTTTATGGATTGTTTTTATCCCGGAGAATATTTGTTTTTTTATTTGAAAAACTATATACAAAAGCGTATTTTTGAATTTTTGTAAATAATTATTTTCATATTTGAAGATAAAAGGAGATCATATGTACAGCAGTAAGGAGTATGCAGAGCATGTAAAAAAAACGTCTCCGCGTTCACCGGTACTAAAGAATTCTGTCAAAGCGTTTTTTGTAGGCGGAGCGATATGTGCACTGGGACAAGCTCTGTTTTTTATCTACCTGAATTTTGCAGACGAAAAAGAGGCACAGCTTTTCGTTACGGTGACGCTGATAGCCGCGGCGGCATTTTTGACCGGTCTGGGCATTTTCAATAAGATCGCAAGATTTGCCGGGGCGGGAACTCTGGTCCCTGTCACCGGTTTTGCCAATTCGGTCGTATCTCCCGCGATAGACAATAAAAAAGAGGGGTTCATCCTCGGACTCGGGCCAAAGATATTTACAGTTGCGGGTCCCGTCATACTGTATTCCGTACTCAGCGGAGCTCTGTACGGTATAATTCTTTATGCGGTAGAAGTTTTTAAAAAATTATCGTGAGGTCTTGTATGAGAAAAACAAAGATACTGAAAAATCCTCCTGCATTTATCTCTTACGCTTCCGCAGCAGGATATGAAGAGCACCGCGGTCCGCTTGGTTGCAAGTTTGATTTTCACGACGAAACCGATCTTTTCGGTTCAGACAGCTGGGAAAAAGCAGAGGGAGAGCTTGCGCATACAGTGCTTTCTCTCGCTCTCAAAAAAGGAGGTATATCCGAGCAGGATGTAGAGGTCCTGTTTGCCGGAGATCTGCAGAATCAATGCGTGGCGTCGAGCTCCGGACTTTACAATTTCGGCATACCTTATCTGGGGCTTTACGGCGCCTGTTCGACCTGTACCGAAGCTCTTCTGCTGTCATCTCTATATCTTGAAACCTCGGAGGGAGACACTATAGCCGCGGCGGTGACCTCTTCGCATTACTGTGCCGCGGAAAGACAATTTCGCACGCCTCTTGAATACGGCGGACAGCGTACTCCGACGGCGCAATGGACAGCCACTGCTGCCGGCGCCTTTTTGCTCGGGCGAAAGGAGTCCGGAGTGCGGATAACCGAAATAATGCCGGGAAAAATGATAGACAGCGGGATCTGCGACGCGTCGAATATGGGAGCGGCTATGGCGCCGGCGGCGGCCGACAGCGTTTTTGCTTTGTTCTCGGATGAAAAACACGATATTTCAAGTTTTGACCGTATAGTTACCGGAGACCTTGGAGATACCGGATCTTTTTTCCTTCACGAGCTGCTGAGCAAAGACGGCATTGACATCAGGGATAAGCACGAAGACTGCGGACTTCTTCTCTATGACAGAAATGCGCAAGACGTGCACAGCGGCGCTTCCGGTTGCGGCTGCTCCGCCTCAGTGCTGGCCGCTCACTATCTTCCGATGCTTGAAAAAAGAGAACTGAAAAAAATACTTTTCATGTCGACCGGCGCTCTGATGAGTCCCTCTTCGGTACAGCAGAGGATCCCCATTTTCGGGATATGCCCCGCAGTGGTCATAGAATCGGACTGAAATGTTTTTGCAGGCCGCTCGGCGGCCCGGACGAAAGGATGATATATAATGGAAATATTCATAAAAATAGCGACCGCTTTTCTGGTCGGAGGAGCGATATGCTTTGCCGTACAGATAGTGATAGATAAAACCGCACTTACTCCCGCAAGGATACTCGTGTTTTTAGTTGTAGGAGGAGTTTTGCTCGGTGCTGTGGGGCTCTATGATAAAATATATTCTTTTGCCGGCTGTGGGATATCTGTCCCTCTTATAGGTTTCGGAGGAAATATAGCTAAAACAGTGAGAGAAAGCGTTTTGTCATCAGGACTATCCGGAATAATAACAGCTCCGGTTACAGCGGCTGCCGGAGGTATCGGCGCGTCTCTTTTTTTCGCATTTATAAACGCTCTTATATTCAGGGGAAGACCAAAACGAATCTCCGGAAAAAAGAAAAACCCGCAGCCCGAGTCTTTTTGATTTTTTATTTTATTTTTCCTTGTTTTTTATATTTATATATGTTATAATTATATATAATTATACGCGCGCACGCATAAAAGAAAAGTTGTCTGTGTATATTCCGCGTTTTTTATTTTTACATCTGTGAAAAGGGGATTTTTTATGAATGAGCTGAAAGAGATCCTGCAAGCGGTCCTGGATATCATCAGAAAAAAATATTACGACAGCATCTTCGATCTCTGGTTCAAGGATCTTTATCTTTCCGACCTCACGGACAAGCTTGCAGTCTTTCGCATAAACAGTGACCTTAAGAAAAAAATTCTTTCCCAAAGATATATAAACGATATAAGTTCTGCCCTCACTGAGGTTATAGGCTTTGAGGTCCGCGTGGTGATAGAATCCGACGAAAATAAAAGCGGAGACAGATCTCCGGATGAAAAAAGCTTTTCAGGGGCGGATCTTTTAAAGAGCGATCCTGAAAAAGAGGACTCTGAAAAAAATGAGGAAAAGGAAGAGCTACCCTTCATCGAGAATGTTAGCGTAGGTGAAGAGACATCTTCTCCTTTTTCAAAAAACAGTACTCTCAGCCAATATACCTTTGATAATTTCATAGTCGGAGAATCAAACAAATTTGCTCATGCAGCCTGCCGCGCCGTGGCAAACGAACCAACCACCTACAATCCTCTTTTCATATACGGCGCAAGCGGACTTGGCAAAACTCATCTCCTTTACGCAGTTATAAATGAAATACTTTCAAAAAATCCGTCTCTCAAAATTGTTTACATAAAAAGCGAAGATTTCACAAATCAGCTGATAGCCGCAATAAGCACCGTAAATACGCAGAAATTCAGAGATAAGTTCCGCTCTGCTGATATCCTTCTGATAGACGATATACAGTTTATAGCGGGCAAGGAATCTACTCAGGAAGAGTTTTTCCATACTTTTACTGCTCTGTATGAAGATGAAAAACAGATAATACTCACGTCCGACCGACCTCCGAAGGAAATAAAACCACTTGAAGACCGATTAAGGACAAGGTTCGAATGGGGCCTCATTGCAGACGTGCAGCCGCCGTCTTTCGAGCTCAGAAAGGCTATAATAAAAAATAAAACGCAAAATATGGGTCTCAACATCTCGGATGAACTCACCGATTATATGGCTGAGAGACTCCATAATAATATAAGACAGATAGAGGGAGTACTTAAAAAAATATCCGCCATATCCTCACTTACCGGAGAGTCGGTATCAAAAGAGACGATAGACAGAGTCATTTCCGTGATCGCTCCCGGGAGCGTTCCGCGCTCAGTTCTTGTAGACAGGATAATGAACACGGTAGCAAAGCAATTTTCCGTCACTGTTGAAGATATAAAGAGCAAAAAAAAGACTGACACCATCGCTGCTGCGCGTCATGTTTGCGTATATCTTATGAGAAATCTGACGGATATGAATTTAAAGGAAATCGGAGGAGAGATAAATCGCGATCACACCACGGTGATGTCTTCCCTGTCAAAGGTCGAAAGCAATATCAATACCGTCTCAAACTATGAAAAAATGATTGAGGATCTTAAGAAAAAAATCAAATAAATTTTCTTTGTTTATAATTTTTTATTTCATCCTATTTTGTTTCTGACATTTTTATTTTTTATATTTTGTTTTTTTATTCTCTCATATAAGTAAATTTTAGTTTTAATAAATGACTGAGCTATCAGTCTGTTTAAAATGTGGAAATGTTGTTGAAATGTTTAAAACTCGCTTTATATTTTATTTCAACATTTGTTTGTTTGAAAAGTGTTATTAGTTTTAAACATCTATCCAACAGAATTTCAACATAAAATATTTTTATTAAAATCTAAAAAAGCAAGTAAACAAGAGGTAAAAACGTTTTTCCACAATTTCAACATCACTACTGCTCCTATTACTATTTTATATAAATATTCAAATTAATTAAATCGCGGAATGCGCGATAAAAAGAAAGTGAAGGTATAACAGATGAAATTCACGGTATCAAAAGCTGCACTGCTCGACAAGCTCATCCCGGCAATGGGATCTGTTTCCGTTAAAAACACCATTCGCTCAATAGAAGGTGTACTGATAGAGACCAGAGATGACGGTAAAATCGAAATTTCAACTTATGATATGAATAAGGGTTTCAAGGCTTACATAGATGCCGAGTCCATCGAAGAGGAAGGAAAATACATAATAAATGCGCAGAGACTTCTTCAGACGGTCAGAGTTTTATCGGACGAATTTATGACGATAGAAGTAAAGGAGGATCTGAGCTGTACCATAAAGAGCGGAAGAAGCAGTTTTTCGATGCAGTCCATGAAGGGATCTGAATTTCCAAGCCTTCCGGAGCTTTCTGATGAGAGAGGTTTTGAGATATCATCTTCCCTTTTCAGAAAAATTATATCAAAAGTTATAAACTCAGTATCCGATACAGAGAGGACCAATATAAACGGAGCTCTTATCGAAATAGAGGGAGACCGGATAAAGGCTGTTTCCTGCAACGGAGTTTCTCTCTCTACTGCTGAGGCTGTATGTGATATAAATTCTATAGGAAAAGGGAGCGAAGAAAAGATAAATCTCCGTCTCCCGGGACATTCTCTGAGTGAGCTTCTTAAAATACTTCCGGATGAGGACGGCAAAAAGGTAAGTATTTTTATTGCGAGGAAGCATGCCGTTATAAAAATGGATGACATAATCTTTTTCACTCGCACGGTTGACGGAGATTATATAGAATATGAGAGACTGATACCTTCGTCTCAGACAGTATTTGTAACTCTGGACAGAGAGGCTCTTCTTTCCGCGCTTGAAAGAGCCAATCTCATAGCGGAGGAAAAGATACAGGGCAGCGGAAGAGGATATGTCAAAATAACTGTAAAAGATGATAAAATGGAGTTCGAATCCGTATCCGCCAACGGAAAAGTATATGATGAAATGGACTGCGTTCATGAGGGAGACGATATTGAGATAGGATTCAACTGCCGCCTTCTCATAAGCGCGGTAAAATCACTTGAAGATCAGAATATAAAAATAACGATGAAATCTCCTACGCAGGCCATAACCCTCGAAGGGGCGGAACAGAATGAAAAGGAAAAATATTTTTACATGGTACTTCCTGTCAGAATGAATGGATAATGTAAATAATATTTTACAAATTTGATATGAATCTTAAAAAGTTTCAGGCTGTTAAATATAGAAATATAGAGGAGTGCGACATTTCATTTTCCAACGGCATAAATGTTCTTTGCGGGAGCAATGCTCAGGGAAAAACAAATGTGCTTGAGGGGATATATTTCTTTTCCAGGGGAAAATCTTTCCGGGGAGCGGGAGACAAAGAGCTCCTCAAATTTGGAGAAGAGGCATTTTCTCTCGGGATAGAGTTTGAAGATAAGAGAAGAAGTCACACATTAAAATATATTTTTGACGGGAAAGAACGCAAAAGGTACCATAACGGAGTCAAAGAGAACAAGGTTTCGGACGTTTTGGGATATTTTAAAGCGGTGATATTTTATCCGGAGCATCTTCAGCTTATAAAAGGAGGTCCATCCGAAAGAAGAAATTTTCTGGATGTTGCCGTAGCTCAATGGAGACCGGAATATTATAAGTATTACTCCGACTACAAAAAGGTCCTTGAAAACAGAAATTTTCTTCTAAAATGCATGCAGAGAGGAATGTATACCGATCCGGCGGAGACAGAAGTCTGGAATGAGGCCATGGCCAGGACCGCCGCTAAAATAAATATAATGCGAAGAGAGTATCTTGAGGGGCTTGAAAAGTACGCGTCGGTTTTACAGAGAGATATTTCCGGGAAAAGAGAAAATATAGAAATCTACTATATAAGTGATGTTGACGGAGAAAACGAAGAGGATACAGAAAAAAAATACAGAGAGATCCTAAGCGAAAACATAAAAAGAGAATGTGAGGCGGGAGTATCTCTTTTCGGAATACACAGAGACGACATAGATATAAGGATAAACGGAAAGAGCTCACGATATTTTGCGTCACAGGGGCAGCAGAGATCGACGGTGCTCTCTCTTAAAATGGCTGAAGGAGAGATGTGTTTTTCATCGTCCGGTGAATATCCGGTGTTTTTGCTCGACGACGTGCTCAGCGAGCTGGACGAAAGAAGAAGAGATTATATACTCAGTCTCGGGAGCGAAAAACAGTTCATAATCACTATGTGCGAGGATTGCATACATTCTCAGAATAAAAATGTCATAACGGCGGAAATGGGTTCTTTCCGAGAATACAGATAGGAGGCGCTTTTATGTATCTTCATATAGGAAACGGGAAGAGCGTCAGAAAAAAGAATATAATAGGTATCTTTGACCTTGACAGCGCTACGGTATCCTCGATAACAAAGAAGTTCATGAAGAAAAAAGAGAAAGAGGAGATGGTAGACTATCTTGATAAGGATCTGCCCAGAAGCTTTATAGTACTTGAGGATAACAGAGTTCTGCTCTCTCGGATATCTACCTCAGGACTGAAAATAAGGCTTGAGGGAGACAGCGACTTTTACGGAGAATAAATAAAAAGAAATCATTGGGAATAACCCGGGAAGGATAAAAAATGTCACAGGAACAGGAAAACAAGGAATACGGCGATAGCCAAATACAGGTGCTTGAGGGACTCGAGGCGGTAAGAAAAAGACCCGGAATGTATATAGGGACCACATCCTCGAGAGGTCTTCACCATCTTGTATACGAGATAGTGGATAACTCAATAGACGAGGCTCTTGCCGGAGAATGCGACCTTATAAAGATAAATATATGGCCGGACAACAGTGTTTCCGTAGAGGACGACGGAAGAGGTATCCCGTCCGGAATGAATGAAAAACTAGGGATCCCTACGCTCGAGGTCGTATATACTGTTCTCCATGCCGGAGGAAAATTCGGTGGCGGCGGATATAAAATAGCCGGAGGTCTTCACGGAGTCGGCGCATCTGTCGTAAACGCTCTTTCAGAATGGGTAGAGGTGGAGAATTACAGAGAAGGTAAAAAGTACACCGAGAGATTTGAGCGCGGTGCGGTAGCGCGGCCTTTTCGCTGTGAGGGAGATTCCGACAGGCACGGTCTTTATGTAAGATTTAAGCCGGACGCAACTATCTTTGAGGAGACTGTTTTTGATTATGATGTTCTTCTCAACAGAATGAGAGAGCAGGCTTTTTTGAATGCCGGAGTAAAAATAATCCTGACAGATAAACGCGAGGGGATGGAAAGAGAAGAATTTCTCCATTACGAGGGAGGAATCAAGAGTTTCGTAGAGCATCTCAACAATCAGAAGAGAGGGAGCGTCATACACCCCGATGTAATATATATGAAGGGGGAAAAGAACGGCTCTATCGCTGAGGTCGCGATGCAGTATAACGACAGTTATAACGAGACTATCATCTCATTTGCCAACAATATGGCTACGACAGAGGGTGGAACGCATGAGACAGGATTCAAGTCAGCTCTCACCAAAGTTTTAAACGACTATGCGAAAAAATGCGGAGTTATAAAGGGAGACGATAAAAACCTCTCCGGAGAGGACGTCAGAGAGGGGCTCTGCGCAGTCATAAGCGTAAAATTGACGGATGCTCAGTTTGAATCACAGACCAAAGCAAAGCTCGGAAATTCCGAGATAAGGACCCTTGTCGACAATATCGTAAGTGAAAAGCTGTCTGAATATCTCGAGGAAAATCCCTCTGCCGGAAAACTGATACTGGAGAAGGCAATGGCTGCATCCAGAGCGAGAGAGGCGGCAAGAAAGGCACGGGAACTCACCCGCAGAAAGAGCGTTCTTGAGGGCTCTTCCCTGCCCGGAAAACTCGCGGATTGTCAAGAGAGAAACGCCAGCCTTACAGAACTTTATCTCGTTGAGGGAGACAGTGCGGGTGGTTCGGCGAAGGACGGACGTGACAGCAGATTTCAGGCGATACTTCCCCTCAGAGGAAAGGTCCTCAATGTAGAAAAATCGCGTCTCGACAAGGTTTATTCAAACCAATCTCTTATACCTATAATACAGGCTCTGGGATGCGGTATAGGTGAGGATTTCGATATAAGCAAATTAAGATACGGGAAAATAATAGTTATGGCCGATGCGGACGTAGACGGATCTCATATACGTATACTTCTTTTGACTTTCTTCTTCAGACATATGAGGAAACTCATAGAGGAGGGGCACATATATCTGGCTCAGCCTCCGCTCTTTAAAGTTCACAAGGGCAAAAACGTCAGATACGCTTTCAGCGATGAGGAGAGAGACAGGTATATTGATGAGCTCGGCGGCACCGGAGTTGAGGCTGAGAGATATAAGGGTCTAGGAGAAATGGATCCTGAGCAGCTTTGGGAGACGACCATGGATCCGGAAAAGCGCACTCTTCTCAAGGTCAGCATAGAAGATGCCATAGAGAGCGACGAGATGTTCTCTGTACTGATGGGAGATATGGTCGAGCCAAGGCGTGAATTTATAGAGAAAAACGCCAAATTTGCTGAGAATCTCGATATATGACGGCGGCGGAAAGTTTTTTAAATAAAGACAAAGGAAATATCAAAGATGGAGCATAATAATACCAATATAGAGTTCCCGGATCAAAAAATAGAGGACAGGAAAATCGAAAAAGAGGTGAAGACCGCATTTATAGAATACTCTATGAGCGTTATAACCTCTCGTGCTCTTCCCGATGTCAGAGACGGAATGAAACCGGGCCAGAGAAGGATCCTCTATGCTATGTATGAGGATCATCTCACATACGACAAGCCTTTCAGAAAATCCGCAACGACCGTCGGAAACGTTCTCGGCCGGTATCATCCGCACGGAGACGCCGCCGTATACCAGACTATGGTCAGAATGGCTCAGTCCTTTTCTCTCAGATATCCTCTTGTAGAGGGTCACGGAAACTTCGGAAACATTGACGGAGACGGAGCAGCGGCATATCGTTATACTGAGGCGAGAATGAGCCGTATCGCAGACCAGATGATGGGCGATATCGAAAAAAGGGTCGTTCCCTTCACAAGAAACTTTGATAACACCAGAGAGGAGCCGGAAGTACTTCCGTCAAAGTTTCCTAATATACTGGTCAACGGTTCGGTTGGTATCGCGGTCGGAATGGCAACAAACATCCCACCTCACAACCTCCGCGAGGTCATTGACGGAACTATATATCGAATGGAAAACCCGGAGTGCAGCGTTGCGGAACTGATGCAGTACATAAAGGGGCCGGATTTCCCTACCGCCGCGATAATATACGGCTCACGGGGTATGTATGACGCTTACAGTACCGGAAGAGGACGTGTAATAGTTCGTGCGAGAGGAAGCGTAGACGATAATAAGAGGCAGATAATATTTACCGAAATACCATATCAGGTAAACAAAAGTATGCTTATTCAGAGCATGGCAGATCTCGTTAAGGACAAGCGTATAGACGGTATAACAGATATACGGGATGAGTCCGGCAGAGACGGTATGAGGATAGTAGTCGATTACCGCCGCGACGCCAACGGAGAGGTCATACTCAATCAGCTCTATAAATACACTCAGCTCCAGGATACATGCGCCGTGAATATGCTTGCGCTCGTGAACGGGGAGCCGAAAATACTCTCACTTCCTCAGATACTTGACTATTATATAGAATTTCAGGAAAGCATAATACGTAAGAGGACACAGTTCGATCTTGACAAAGCGCTCAGGGAGATGCATATATTCGAGGGTTATATGATAGCCATCGGAAATATAGACGAGATCATAGAGATAATAAAATCCAGCGAATCAATTCCGGACTCAAAGGCAAAACTCTCAGAGAGATTCGGACTCAGTGATGAGCAGGCACAGGCAATAGTAGATATGACTCTCGGAAAGCTTTCCGGACTAGAGAGACGTAAGATAGAGGAGAGGCTGGCAAAACTTGAGGCGACCGTAAAGGAGCTTCGCGATATTCTTGCCAATGAGGAAAGGATAAAGCAAATCGTAAAGGATGAGCTGAGCGATATAAAGAACAAGTTCGGAGATGACCGCAAGACTGAGCTTGTTGAAGCGACAGACGAGATCGATATAGAGGATCTTATAGAAAGACACACATGCGTTATAACCATGTCCCACGCCGGATATATAAAGAGGCAGAGAGCTGATCTCTATACGGCTCAGCATCGCGGAGGCAAGGGCATAATAGGAATGGGAACAAAGGAAGAGGATTATGTTGAAAATGTGATCGTCGCCAACAGCCATTCCAATCTTATGATGTTCACCAATATAGGTAAAGTATACACAAGAAAGGTATACAGGATACCTGAGGCGTCAAGGACCGCAAAGGGATCGAATATAGCAAACATACTCGAGCTTGCAGACGGAGAAAAGATAACCGCAGTCATAGCAGTAGATGCATTCAAAGACGGAGAATATCTTACGATGGTGACGAAGCACGGAGTTATAAAACGCACTCTGCTCTCTGAATATGAGTATCAGAGAAAGGGTGGAAAGATAGCTCTCAGCCTCGATGAGGGAGACGAACTTCTGTTTGTAAGACACACTGTAGGAGACGAAAACCTCATAATCGCTACTCATGACGGATATGCTGTGAGATTCTCTGAGACGAATGTAAGGAGCATGGGTCGCCTTGCGCGCGGTGTCCGCGGTATAACACTGGGCGACGGTGATTATGTCGTCGGAGTGGCGCTCGTCAGTGAGGGCAACAAACTTCTCACCATAACTGAAAACGGGTACGGAAAGAGGAGCGAGTTTGACGACTTCAGAGAAATGAAGAACAGAGGCGGACGCGGAGTGACCTGCCATAATATCAACGAAAAGACCGGAAAGCTGGCGGCGATCGCGTCTGTCGGAGAAAATGACGATATAATGATAATAACCAATGACGGGACTATTATAAGGACTCCTGTGAGCGGGATAAACGTATATTCCAGGAGCGCCGGAGGAGTTATCGTCATGAGGCTGTCTGAAGGAGCTACTATCGTAAACTTCGCTAAGATACAAAGCGAAGAGGACATAGAAAAGAACGCCGAGGAGGCGGAGGAAGAACTCAGGAAAGAGTCTCCCGCAGAAAGCGTATCTGATACTGACGGCAACGATGAAAACGATATGCCGGATAAGGATAGCGATGACTCTGAGGAGCAGGGAGACGGAGAGGTCTGATCATCCAACAGAAACGGCAGCGGGCATACCCGCTGCCGGCTCAATATATAAAAATGAAAGGCATGGACTAAAATGAAGGCAATAAAAAGTCTTATCGGCCTTATGCTTGTTTTTGCACTCTCATGCGCATTGCTTTCCTGTTCCTCATCCGAAGTAGATGAGGAAGAGGTAAAGACGGCCGCAAAAGAGTTGATAGAGGGATCTTTCATAATCAATGAGATATTTTACGGAAACGGTATCCCGACCGTAGGCGAGGAGGAGCCGGAGGGATATAAGGAGGCGGATCCCGTATTCCTCAGCAAATATGGCCTCAGTGATATAGAGAGCCTGAAAAACATGACAAAAAAAGTTTACAGCACTGCAATGTCAGACGCCATTTTCAGAACAAAGCTGAGTGCAGTCAGCGATAACGGCGTCATAATTTCTTATGCCCGCTATTATCAGTCGAGCGAAGAAGACGGAGGAGATGTAGGCGGTAAGCTCATGGTCCTGTCCGGGGCAGAGGCACTGTTTGATGAGAAAAACGAATATATATACGATACTCTCACGGTGGAGTCTGTAAAAAACGGCCGTGTAACGTTAAGTGTGGACGTAAATGTAATCAACAGTGAGGAAAAATCGCAAAAAGTAACAAATAATATAACTTTAGTTTATGAAAATGACGCTTGGCGTCTTGACACATTGACTTTTATCAAGTATAATAATCATAAATAAGAGCAAATTCCCCAAAAAATATAAGTGAGGATATAAAAATGACTTTTAAAGAAAAGATCGTAAAGCTCAGAAAACTGCGCGGTCTCACTCAGGACGAGTTTGCAAGCGCGGTCGGTGTATCGCGTCAGGCGGTTTATAAATGGGAGTGCGGTCAGTCTTATCCCGAGGTGCTCAAGCTCATTGAGATAAAGAACCTTTTTGAGATATCTATCGACGATCTGCTCGACGAGACCTACGAGGTCATCGTTCCGGAGAAGAAGAAGAGAAGACGTATTTCCAAAGAGGTCGCCGCTCAGATAGAGAGCGAGGTCAACAAGGAGGAGAACGTAAAGGCCGACGAGGTGACCAAGCGCGGATTTGCAAGGACTGCTGAGAAGCCTGCTCCCGCCGCCGAAGAGACCAAGACTGAGCCCGCAGCGTCAAAGGCGGAAGACATTAAGACGGTCGAAGAGCCCAAGGTCGTCGAAGCGCCCAAGACAGTTGAAGAACCCAAGGCTGTTGAGGAGACTAAGCCGGTTGAAGAGCCTAAGGTCGCAGAGGAGCCCGAGATAGCTGAAGAGCCTAAGGTCGAGGCTGCTGAAAATACTGTCTCTGAGGAGCCGGCAGCAGAAGAGCCCGCTCCGGTCGAAGAGACTGTTCCCGAAAGTCCCGTTGCAGAGCCTGCCGCTACAGAAACTGCTCCCGCCGAAGAGGAGAAAAAGCCGGCGGAAGAGGTTGCCGCTGCACCGGAGCAGAAGAAGGAAAAACGCGGTTTCTGGAACAGACTTTTCGGAAAATAAGCAAACTCCAGTTTACATATATCAGCGCGGGTCCGTAAAGGCGTCAGGCCTTGCGTCTCCCGCGCGATTTAGTGACAGAAATTTTAATGATTGCGAAGATGTGCGCGCGACACTAAAAATGTGTTTTGCGCGCGGTTTTTCGCGGCTTTATCAGATTTGGTCCGAAAAAGTCAGCATATTTAAACTATATCCGAATAAAATATTTGCTTTGGTTCTATAATTATACGAGAGAATCCAAATAGTTTTTCGGAGTGTTAAAATGCTGAGAGGATGTCAGAAAAAAATAATTTTTCTGCGGAATACGGACAGCGATGTTTTTGAGGAGGCGTATTTCGTCATAAAAGACGACGCTGCAGTCTCCCCCGGAGCGGAGGAGGATATGGTCAGGGAAGCTAATCGTATCCTGAGGGAGAATATCATCTCAAGAGCCCGTCCGCGGAAAGCCGTGGTTCGACGCGGTACTTTTTTACCGTTCCTGATAGGAACGCTTTTTTCGGCGGCAATTTTTACCCTGCTCTACTTTCTGCTGTGAGCCGCCGCTACATATGAAAACCTGCCCTTCCGGCGAGGGGCGGGCGGTCGTGATTTCGCCGGAGAAACGGACATTAAAAAATGAATAAAAACAACAATGCTAAGCTGCGCGTGGTGTCGCTCGGCGGATTGCAGGAGATAGGTAAAAACATGACTGCGATCGAGTACGGCGAGGATATCATCGTAGTGGACTGCGGCCTGGCTTTCCCGGATGACGATATGCTCGGGATAGATCTGGTCATTCCGGATATCAGCTATCTTATCAAAAATGCAAGCAAGGTGCGTGCCATACTTCTTACACACGGACACGAGGATCATATAGGAGCCGTTCCGTATGTACTTCAGCAGATAAACGTACCGGTATACGGTACCAGACTGACTATGGGGATACTTGCTAATAAGCTGTCGGAGATGCCTCCGAAAGAAATACCGGATCTTTATACGGTCGAGGCAGGAGACGTGATCAGCCTCGGAGTATTCAAAGCAGAATTCATACATGTAAATCACTCTATCGCGGATGCTTGCGCGATATCCATACGCACACCGGTGGGAACGGTATTCCATTCCGGTGACTTCAAGCTTGACGTCTCTCCGATAGACGGCAATATGATGGATCTAACACGTATAGGAGAGATAGGAAGAAGCGGAGTTACTCTCCTTCTCTGCGAGTCGACAAACTCTGAACGCCCCGGATTCACTCCCTCTGAGAGAACTGTCGGAAATTCGCTCGAACAGCTATTTACTCAGTACGAGGGGCACAGAATGATAATAGCTACATTCTCCTCAAACGTACACAGAGTTCAGCAGATAATAGACGCATCCCACAAGCACGGCAGAAAGGTCGCGGTGCTCGGCAGGTCTATGGTCAATGTTATAGGAGCGGCATCGGAGCTTGGATACATGAATCTGCCGGACAATGTGCTCATTGATATAAATGAAATAAAGCGGTATAAGCCGGAAAAGCTCACTCTTATAACGACCGGAAGCCAGGGGGAGCCGATGTCTGCGCTTTATCGTATCGCATTTTCAGAGCATGACAAGGTAAAGCTTGCTCCGAACGATATCGTTGTACTCAGCGCATCTGCGATCCCCGGCAACGAGAAGCTCGTCGGACGTATAATAAATGCGCTCGTTAAAAACGGCATAAAGGTCGTCAATGATTCTGTCGCAGAGGTACACGTTTCAGGCCATGCGTGCCGCGAGGAGCTGAAACTGCTCATGTCTCTGCTCAAACCCAAATATTTCATGCCCATACACGGCGAGGATCGCCACCTGTACGCCAATAAAGAAATTGCGGAATTTATGGGGATACCCTCAAATCATATTTTCGTAGGTGAGGTCGGCCGGGTCTTGGAAATAGATCGCCGTTCCGCGCGTTTCAATGGGACGGTGACAAGCGGGAAGGTGCTCGTTGACGGCAGCGGAGTCGGGGATATAGGAAGCGTAGTGCTCAGGGACAGAAAGCACCTGTCTCAGGATGGATTGATAGTCGTTGTCGTTACTGTCAATATGGAAGAATCCTTGATCTTGTCCGGCCCCGATATCGTCTCTCGTGGATTTGTTTATGTCAGGGAATCTGAGGAGCTGATGGAGGAGGCGAGAAAAGTCGCGCTCCGAGTTCTGGAAAGGGCAATGAAAAGAAAGGTCCGCGATTATATGCAGATAAAAAGCGCGATAAGAGATGACCTTTCAAAATTTATTTTTGCAAAGACAAAAAGAGATCCGATGATATTGCCAGTCATCATGGATGTATAAAAATTTCCCCCGGCGAAAATCGTCGGGGGCTTTTTTATTTATTCATGAAAGGCGCCCAGTCGCCCTGATAAGAGGCAAGAGCTCTTACTGCGGCAACAGCGCGGTCAAAATAGAGGGACAGCTTTGCGTCAAGCAGTTTATCTATATCGCAGTCGCCAGCGGACAACGCGGTTGCGGTCAGATCATAGAGCGGGAATCCGAGCGCATGTTTTGTTGTGTGAACAACGGAGCAGGCCTGCCCGATCGCATGGCAGAGAGCTACATCCGCCGGATCAATCATGTCGTGTGCGGCGGCATGGCAATCAAGAATAAATCGACGGGCGAGGCTCATCTTTTCCCTGCCGCCAGCCCAAAGCCAGGCGGCGTCATCCGCCAGTCCGAGAGCCCAGATCACAACAGCTCTGCGATCCATAGTATTGAGATAATCCGACAGAGGGATCAGATATTCTCCGTCTTTTGAAAAAAGTATTGTGTTTCCGCGCCGCCTGCGGCGGCGCATGTCCTCTGCGGCTGTCATTTACGTCTCCTCAAAAACCTCATGAGGCGATGAGCCGAAGTATCTCCGGCAGAAATATCACAAGCAGTGCGGCGATCGCGAAAATGGCAACGCAGTACAGGAGGATCTGAAGGATCCCTGCCCTTCTCATGATCAGCTTTTCGGCAGAGGCCAGACTTTCGCTAGGGATATAGAAACGTATTTCTTTGATATCTATATCCTTTTTAAAATCATATTTCTGCTTCTGAAGTGCGGCATATTCATCGTAGCTGTAACTTTTCTCTCCGACGGTCTTTATTATCTCCCTGCTCTCTTTATCGTTCAGAATAAGCCTGAAAAGCCTCTCAGAGGTGAATTTAAGTTCCGCAAATGTTTTTGCGTTCTCCGGAGAGGTGGCATCAATGCGCAGCATGCGCTTTATGACCTCAGAGATGCGCTGTATTTTTATATTCATGACGACAGCGGTGATGCACAGCAACGCGGCAAGCGCAGCGATTATAATGACAATATTAAGGTCTGAATTTATTCCGAGTCCGGGATAGTCAGAGAGACGTATCACCAAAAAACGCTCGTAAAACTCCTTCATTTTTTAAATTACCGTGCCTTTCAGATTCATATCGTGTTGTTTTGTCTGCCAAAGCGGACCCAACCTCAAAATGACAACTAAAGGTTACATGTCAAAGATTGTCGACAAAATCTTTTCCGCAGATCATCTCCAAAAGATCCTGAAGGTCGTCATTATCCTCATAGTAAAATGTAAGAGTCTTTTTTCCTGTTTTTCCGGAGAGGCGTACTCTTCTTCCGGTATTCTCCATCAGTTTTCTTTCAAGGTCCTTGTAATAGTCTAGGACCGGGAGATGCTTTTCTTCATCTGCGTCGTTCTTGCGGCGGTTTATGCGTTTGACAGCCTCCTCAAGCTCTCTGACAGACATTCCGGTCTCTGCCGCGCGGTCGGCAAGCGCAGTCATATCCTCCGCTCTCTTTACTCCGAGCAGGGTCCTTGCGTGCCCTGCCGAAAGAGAGCCGCGCGAAACGAGCGACAAGATGTGCTCAGGCAGATCCAACAGGCGCAGAGAGTTGGCAATGGCAGAGCGGCTTTTTCCGACGCGTGTGGATATCTCCTCCTGGGTCATATCGTATTCGTCGGACAGAGAGCGGTAAGCAAGCGCCTCTTCGATAGGATTCAGGTCTTCGCGCTGAATATTCTCTATTAGAGAAATTTGCGCCGACGATTTATCGTCCTGCTCCAAAACCAGGGCCGGTATCTCACTCAGACCGGCAAGCTTGGATGCACGGAACCTTCGTTCGCCGGCAATGATCTGATAGCGTCCATCCGCTATTTCGCGAACGAGTATCGGCTGTAAAACGCCGTTTGCGGCTATCGAATCAGCGAGCCCTGAGAGAGAATCCGCGTCAAAATATTTGCGCGGTTGATCCCCTTTCGGGTCGATCATTGAAAGCTTTATCTCTTTGACGCTCCTTTTTCCGTCCGCCTCCTCTTGGTAAGCGGAATTTTCAAGGAAAATCGTGTCAAGACCTCTTCCGAGACCGTTGTTCTTTTTTGCCATCTTCAGAACCTCCGTTTGAAAAACAAGCTTTAGCTGTTATGTGTTAAAAAGCGAGACACAATATATACGATATAATTTTTTAAAACGTACAATATATAGTTGAATAGTTGATAGGAACCTTTTCAATATTGCGTTATATTCTCATCATAAGCTCTTTTGCTACCTGAGCATACTCCAGCGATCCCTTTGAAAAAGGATCGTGATAACAAATGGGAGCGCCGTAGCTAGGGGCCTCAGAGAGCCGGACACTCCGGGAGATCGGACATTTGAAAAGCTTGTCCTCATAATATTTTTTGAGCTCAGAGACCACCTGTGCGGTGAGAGTGAGCCTGCCGTTATACATTGTCAGCAGTATGCCTACTATCTGCAAATCCGGGTTATAGAGACGCCGTATCGTTTTTACTGTGTTCAATAGCTGCGACATTCCCTCAAGAGAGTAAAACTCGCACTGCATCGGGATAACGACTCCGTCGGATATGGAAAGCGCATTTACTGTAAGCATACCGAGCGACGGAGGGCAGTCTATAAATATATAATCATAATCCGACTTTACCGAATCAAGCGCTATTTTTGAGTAGCTGGTGCCCTCGTCAAGCTCATGCAGATCATATTCAGCTCCGGCAAGGTCTATCGTCGCGGGTACAACGGAAAGGTTCTTATAGGGGGTTTTTATTATGGCGTCTTTTATATCGCACTTACCTATTATAACGTCATAAACAGTATTCTTCATTTTGCTTTTTGCAATACCCAGTCCGCTGGTCGCGTTTCCCTGCGGATCCATGTCTATCATAAGCACCCGAAGCCCCTTTTTGGCGATCTGAGCGGATATATTGACGCATGAGGTCGTTTTCCCCACGCCCCCTTTTTGATTGGAAAAAGAAACTACCTTCGCCATTGTAACAGGCCTCCGTTTATATGATGTCACCGCCGGACGCAAACACCGGCAGAAAAGGACAATAATATCGATATCAACATTATAACATTTTTATTATAAAAGGTCAATATAAAGGGGCAAAAATACAAATAACAGTAATTTAAATCAAAAAATGAAAGCCTACGCAACGTTTTTAAAAAAGCGACTTGGACAGATCAGCTGCAAAACAAACCCCGGCAAATATAAAACCAATAACGGTAGAAGTTCTTTTTGTCAAAAGATTTATCCGAGGTTTGGTACATTAAAAAGAGCAACCCCTTAATTGTGAAAACAGCTGAAACTGACAAATAACACCGGTGACTAATAAAAATGAATAGCGGCGAAAAACAGAGCAAAGTTAAATACGACCTCTTCCCTGCCCTCAGCTTATAGACTGAGATAGGAGGTCAATAACTTTAAGTGTTCTCTCTATATATTTTAAATTTTAATAGGACAAGTTTTTGAATAAAAAAACAAGCAAAGACATTGAAAAACGCGACAAAAATTCAATGTTTCACGTGAAACAATTTAAAAATGTTGAAATAGATTGCTGAAATCAATATATAAATTCCAGACAGTTAGAGATACGGCTTTTAATTATATTCAGCACTGCGTTCTACGCAGGCAAAAAGCAAATGCTCTGTCGGAAAGGATATATTGTCTCGAAAAAACGAAAAAACGTCTTAACATATATCGTATTTCAATATACAGTTGAGTTGAAACTAAAATTCTGAGTTATTCACAATATTTTATGCTCTCAGATCCAATCGTGGAGCGAATATGCTTTTTCCATATATATTTATCAATAAAAACATTGACCTTGAAACTTTATCTTCAAATAAGGCGGAAAAACTATCTTTCAAAAGAATGATACACACAATTAAAATTCTGTTTTCTGCGGATAAATTTTAATACCGAAAAACATTTTTTAAAAGTGTTATATATGGAATAAAGGCCTGATTTATATAGTAAAATTCTGTATAGTATAATTTCAAAGCGTTTTTTCCTTTTGCAAACTTGAAAACAAAAGCATTTAAACGTCAAAGCTTGCTTTGTACTGTTTAAGCGGCTGTTTGCGTTATAAAAACAGATGATTTTACAAATTCGGTTTAATTGCGGTCGGTTTGTAATGCCTACAATTAACTTATAATAGATATGTGTTTTTATATAGTTGCCCTTATACAATGCGATCCGGCAGCAACTTGCGGCGTTTTGCATCAATGGTGGGATTTGGGGCTTTTGATGTATCAAAATTGATCAAATTTTTATGCAAAAGACGCTTTAAATGAAAAAACTCAGTGTTGCTTGGAATAAAAATACAATTGTTTCACGTGAAACAATTCAAAAAACTGCTTTTTGCGCAAAACCGGTCGGTGGACTTCGCGATAATTCAAGCTGAAAAAACCAAAACATATAAAATCCTGTTTCGATCATGTGCCAAACCATCGGTTAACTGTTGGAAAATACGCACAGCGGCCGCGCACTGCGATGTTTTTAAGACGTAATTTTGACAAATAATAGCTTTTTACGTCGAATATTTTGTTTTTTTGCTCTCATCGGTATTACAAATTGCTTTTTATTTATAAGTATTATATTTTATGCCACTTATATGCGGTTATTTTCATTACCGTGCTTGTTTTGTGACTTTTTGAATGATTTAAAAGCCTATACCGTTTTTTGTTATTGGATGTTTTTGAGCGCTATTTGCATTCTGAACTTGTACACATGGCAATTATTGCTTTTGCTGATGCTTTTTTGTTTAAAATCGGCTTGAATTGAGCATAACCAACTTCGGTGGTGGGCGAAAAAAATATTTTGATGCTTTTGTTTCCAAATTATGTCAATATTATTATAAATTTTCCAGTAATTCCCTCTTCCGTGATTTTTTATACGGTTTTTGGCTTAAATGTATTTTTTTATCGTAAAATAAACGAATGATTTAAAAATTGACTGAGCATTTTGTCATTTTTACCTTTGATTTTAGATTGATTTTCGATTAAATTCGTAATATATACGATAATAATCATGTTAAACCAATTTTACGCCTCTAGTTATTTCAGGTACTTAATATAAATATTTTGAGTTTCCTCTGTTGTTTGCACACTTGTAGTTTAAATACGACGGCGCTTGGGATTTTTTCATTTTACGAACATTTTGGATTTGAGCCGAAGGTTTTATTGTCGATATTTTGGGTATATGTCTTCAAAACTTTTTCTGTTCCTTTGAAAAAAACCATTGCGATATTTTTCGCCTGACTTAACAATATTTAAACTTTGGTTTACATATTTGCATTGAATTTGAAATGCGGCGTGATTTTTTCTCATGCAAAGACTTAACTATAAAACTTTTGTTTACATTTTAAGTTTTGCTCATTTTCAAGAAAATAGTGGCCAATGTGTTCTTTT